>DATMUQ010000602.1:0-20925 GCA_035563795.1 Terriglobales bacterium
CCCGCCGGCCGATGCGGCACAATTGATTGGCTTTGGCGTCGCCCGGGTCTATACACCCAAGGATTATGACGTCACCGCCATCATGGCCGATATTGTCGAACTGGTGGAGCGGGAGACGCCGAAAGCTGCCTAAAACTGCTCGGCTCGGCGGCAGGCAGTGAAACCCGTCTCGACCAGGTTAGACCGTGACTTTGCCCTATAAAGCCCACCGCACGCCGGCGCCGCGTTTTGCCACCGATTTTCGCGCCCGGTTCCGGGAATTGCTGCGCTGGCGCCGCGACGTGCGGCATTTCAAGACCGACCCGATCCCGGTCGGGCTGGTCGAGGAATTGCTCGACCTCGCTTGCCTTGCCCCCTCGGTCGGCAATGCCCAGCCCTGGCGTTTCGTCACCGTCGACAAGCCGGAAACGCGGGCCGCCATCACCGTCAATTACGAGCATGCCAATAAGGAAGCCCTGACCGGTTATCACGGCGAGCGGGCGCAGCTTTATGCCGGGCTGAAGCTGGCCGGATTGCGCGAGGCGCCGCGTCATTTCGCGGTCTTTTGCGATACCGAGACGGCGCAGGGCCAGGGCCTCGGCCGCCGCACCATGCCGGAGACCTTGCTGTATTCGACGGTGTTGGCGATCCATACGCTATGGCTGGCGGCGCGTATCCACGGCATCGGCCTCGGTTGGGTGTCGATCCTTGACCCCGATGCGGCGACCAAGACTTTGGACGTCCCCGAGACCTGGCGTTTCGTCGCCTATCTTTGTCTCGGCTGGCCGGTGGAAGAGCATGACACGCCGGAGCTGGAGCGCACCGGCTGGCAGGCGCGGCAGGATGCCTGCCGACAAGTGCTGCAGCGCTGAGCCACGCGCGCGGTTATCACCGTTCCAGGATCAGGGTGCGTTGCTCGACGCGCCAGCCCCGCAGCTGGTTGAGGAAACTCATGCCCAGCAGCGAATAGGGCATCGGCGCCTGATTGACCTTGGCCGCCAGGCGGTTCATGACGATCGAGCCGATGGTGAGATTGTTCAGCGTCACCGGCGCCACATAAACAACGCCATTGGCCGTCGATGCCCGCTCGGTGAAATGCAGCTGGCTCTCGGCGAGGCCGATGCGCTCTGCATCATCCGGACTGAGCACGACATCGCTGGCGCCGGTATCGACCAGGAAGGTGATGTAAGTGCCGTTGACGCGGGCATCGATCTGATAATGGCCCTCTTGATTGAGGGCAAAGCGGATCTCGCTAATGCCACCCGACATGCTTTCGGTCCCGCTATCCGCCGTGCCGTTATCGGCGACGGAGGTCTCGATGCCATGGCTCGGCACCAGTTCGCCGAGGATGCGGTTGCCAATCTGCTGCGCCTCGAAGCGATAGGCATAGACCCAGACCAAGGCAAGGCCGATCAGGAGCCAGGCGCTCAAGGCGCGCAAGGCCGTCCCCGGTTGGCTGCGGAAACGGGTGGCGGCGCTGCCCACCAGCAGCAACAGCCAGCCGGTGGTGGCATAGACCCGCATCCGGTTCTCCGGTTGCGCCATGATACTGGGGAAGAAATTGTTCAGGGTCAGGAGGAGCGCGGCGAGCAGCGCCAGCAAGACTGCGGCAATGACGATCACGCGCATGATACTCTAGCCATCCCTGACGCCATCGGCCCGATCCAGCCCATAGCATAGACGGAATGGCGGCAGGCCTCAACCGGAGCCGCGGCGGGCTGCGCCCCGGGAGGGGGCGTTATCGCGCGGGAGAACGCCGCCGGGCAGTGGTTGCCGGACGCGGGCCGGTCGGCTGGTTGCTATTGGCCGCCGGCCGGATCAGACGCGCAACCGATACGGTCTGCCGCAGACTGCGGGCGGAGAGAAAAAGACGCTTTTGTCGTTGCATTTGCCACCTCCTGCTTTAGGGTCGCCGAAATGATCGTCGAATGGCATGGCGCCCGCGTGACCGGAATGCGACAAGATTGTGCAGGAGCGGTTCTTGCGTTCCACTGACAATAACAATGATGTGAGAAGCCGCGTCATGAAGCGCGTCGCGTCGCCCGGGGCCCGCTCATCCCGCAGCAAGTCATCGCCGCAAGCGTCGCCCAGTCTGTTGCGTCAGCTGCAGCGCTATGCACCCGTCGACTATCGGCGCTATCTGCGTTTCACCGTCGACGATCAGCATGTCGGTTGGGTCAGGCGCGACTTTGCGCCGCATTTGGCGGATTTTCCCGCGACCTTTGTCTTGAATGCCGATGAGGTCACCCTGCATCCGGCGCTCCGGAGCGTGGATGCGCGGAGTGATGCCATGGCCACGGCCTTGGCCGAGCTGCGCGGTCGCGGACTGATTCCCGGTTGGCGTGGTGAGCTTTATCCGGTCGGGCGCGGTTTCGATCAGCCGTGTCTCATGCGCATGGAGCGGGCGGCAACACCGCTCTTCGGCGTGCTCAGCTACAGCGTCAACGTCAATGGCCTGGTGCGGCGCGAGGACGGGCTGCACGACTGGATCGGCCGGCGCGCCCCCCATAAGCAGGTCGATCCCAACATGCTCGATCTGCTTGCGGCCGGTGGGCAGCCGCTCGGCATCAGCGTCGCCGACAATCTGGTCAAGGAATGCTGGGAGGAAGCCGGCGTGCCGGCGGAGCTTGCCCGCCAGGCGCAACCGGTCAGCATTATCACCCTGCAGATCGAGGCGGCCGAGGGTCTGCGACTTGGGCTGCAGTTCAACTACGACCTTTTCCTGCCGGCGGATTTTCAGGCGCGCAATACCGACGGCGAAGTCGCTGAATTCAGGCTGATGCCGGTACAGGAGGTCATGGAGCGGCTGCGGACGGCGGACGAGTTCATGTATGATATTGCCCTGGTGAAAATCGACCTGCTGATCCGGCATGGGCTGATCGGTCCGGATGAACCCGATTATCTCGCCCTCCTTGCCGGCCTGCGGCGCCCCATTGCCTTCGATCCGATATGAGCCTGGTTGACCGTCTCCGCCATTGTTCCCTGAGCGATCTCTCCGGCTTCCGTCCCTGGAGCGTCGAGGGGCGGGAGATCGGCTGGCTGCGGCTTGACGTTGCCGAGGCCTTGCGTCGCTTCCCCAGTGTCTTCCTGGTCACCGACGAAACTGTCAGCGTGCAGCCGCATCTCGATACTTTCGATTATCGGAGTGCGGCGATCGGTGAGGTGGCGCGGGCCCTGTTGGAGATGGGCATCGTCCATGGCTGGCGCAGCGAGGCCTTTGCGGTCGCCGCACAATATGGCGATGAACCGCTCTTCCGGCTGGAGCGCGCGGCAGTGCCGGTTTTCGGGGTCAAGGCCTATGGCGTGCATGTCAACGGCTATGTGCGCACGCCGGCGGGGATCAAGTTATGGGTCGGACGACGCGCCGATAATCGGCCGATCGAGCCCGGCAAGCTCGATAATATCGTTGCTGGCGGCTTGCCCTATGGGCTCGATCCGCTGCGCAATCTCATCAAGGAAGCGGAAGAAGAGGCTGGCATCGGCGAAGCCATGGCGCGGCAGGCGCGTCCGGTCGGCGCGATCTCCTATCGCATGCTGCATGAAGGCTTCATGCGCCGGGACACGCTCTTCGTCTATGACTTGGAGCTGCCAGCCGATTTCCATCCTGCCAATACCGATGGCGAGATCGCCGATTTCCGGCTGATGTCGCTGGATGAAGTGACGGCCATTCTGGAGAGCAGCGAGGCCTTCAAGTTCAATGTCGCCCCTGTCGTCATCGATTTCCTGATCCGCCATGGCCATCTGACGGCGGAGACGCCGGACTATGTCGAATTGGCGATGGGGTTGCGTGCGCCCTAGAGGGTGTTTGAGGCGATCGGGACGCCCGCCGCCGGCTCTAGTTGAAAGCCGGCATATCGGGCATGTGGCGGGCGACCTCATGCCAGCCATCCCAGATCATCTGGCAGGCGACATAGAAGATCACGCCGAGGCCGATATAGGCGACCCAGTGGCAGCGCTTGAGAATGCGGGCGATCAGCGATGCCGCCGCGCCCATCAGGCCCACTGAGAGAACCAGGCCGAAAACCAGCACCCAGGTATGCTCGCGGGCCGCACCGGCAACCGCCAGCACATTGTCGAGTGACATCGACACGTCGGCGACAACGATCTGGGTGATTGCCTGGCGCATGGTCTTGCCGGGAACGGCACCGGGCAGGACTTCGGGTGGTTCGGAGAGCTCGAGATGTTCGTCGCGGCTGAGGGCGCGTTCACGCGCCGCATGGGTCAGGCGCTCACGTCGTTCCAGCATCAATTCGCGCCAGAACTTCCAGCAGACCCAAAGCAGCAGGATGCCGCCGGCCAAAGTGAGGCCGATGATCAGCAGCAGCTTGTTGGCAGCGATGGCGAAGATGATGCGCAGCACGGTCGCGACGATGATGCCGACGAGAATTGCCTTGCCGCGCTGCTCCTTGGCGAGCCCGGCCGCGGCCATGCCAACGACGATGGCGTTGTCGCCGGCCAGGACCAAGTCCATCAGGATCACCTGACCGAGGGCGATCAGTTCCGGCAGAAGGGTATGAAGGCTCGGCATCAGTTTTGCGAATTCATTAATTTTTTCAGCATTTCGTTGATCTGATCGATCCCCGCCAGCGTTCGGACTTCTTCTGTCGACATGCCATTTTCCCGCATCGCCCGCAAACTGAGGGCCTTGTCTCGTTTGGCGAGCCGTTGTCCGGCATCATTTGCCAGTAACAGGTGGTGACAGTAGGTGGGCACCGCAAGCCCCAGGACAGCCTGAAGCAGGCGGTGAACATGGGTTGCCGGCAGCAGATCGACCCCTCGGGTGACCATGGTCACGCCCTGGTGATGGTCGTCCAGGGTGACGCAAAGGTGATAGCTGGCCGGTGCGTCCCGGCGCGCCAGGACGACATCGCCGAGGAGGTCCGGATCGACGGATATTTGCCCCTGGAGATGATCATGGAAGGTCAGCGGCCCGGCGGTCTCGGCGGCGCGGCGGCTATGGAATCGCAGGGCATAGGGATCGCCCCGAGCCTGTCGTTCCGCCGCTTGGGCCGATGGCAGGTCGCGGCAGGTCCCGGGATAGATCGGTCCCTCGCTGCCATGCGGTGCCGTCGCGGCGGCAGCGATGTCCTTGCGGCTGCAAAAACAAGGATAGATCAGGCCTAGGCCCTGCAACCGGTCGAGGCCGGCGCGGTAGTCATCCAGGTGGTCCGACTGGCGGCGAATATCGTCCCACCAATCGATCCCGGCCCACTGCAGATCCGCGATGATCGCCGGCTCGAATTCCGGCCGGCAGCGGGCGGCATCGATATCTTCAATCCGCAGCAGAAAGCGCCCGTCCTGCTGCTTGGCGACCAGCCAGCCCAGCAAGGCGGAATGCAGATGCCCCAGATGGAGATAGCCCGTCGGACTGGGCGCGAAACGTGTCACGATCATCGGCTCAGCCATAGGCGAGGCCGCGGCCATATGCAAGCGATGGGGGCATCCTGGATGATGCCGGTCTGCGCCGTTCTGCCACGGCAGCCTCGGCGGCTGCGATAAAACATAGAGCCGGATCGTTTTTGACGGAATCGCTCTGCGATTTTGTCTAAAACGTGAATCCGTCTCTCTTCAACAAGATAGAGGGCGATTCACGTTCTTGACGGAAGTAAGCCTACTTCCGTCAAGAACGATCGCGCTCTAGGCAAGTGGTGGCTTTGGCCTTAAAAAGCCCAAACTTCGGTGGCGCCATATGTGCCGTCCTGACTGCGTGACAGTCACCCATATCGGCTTTGAGACAGAGGTAGCGATGATCGACTTGCAGGGTCCGGAACAGCAGGCTTTGGCCGGCAAGGCAACCAAACTCGTCGTTTTCCTGCATGGCTATGGCTCCAATGGCGATGATCTCATCGGTCTCGCACCCTATTGGGCGCAATTGCTGCCGGAAGCCGCTTTCCTTTCGCCCAATGCCCCTTTCCCCTGCGAAATGGTGCCGTTCGGCTATCAGTGGTTCAGCCTGGAAAACCGCGATCCGCATGTGAAGCTGGCGGGTGTCCGCGCGGCGGCTCCCGCGCTTGATGCCTTTCTCGATCAGCAGTTGACCCGGTTTGGCTTGGCCGAAAAAGATCTGGCGCTGGTCGGTTTCTCGCAGGGCACGATGATGTCGCTGCATGTGGCCCTGCGGCGTAAAACGCCCCTGGCTGGCGTCGTCGGCTATTCCGGTGCCTTGATCGGGGCCCAGGTCCTGGCCGAGGAAGTGCGGTCAAAACCGCCGGTGCTGCTGGTCCATGGCATGGCCGACCCGGTGGTGCCGTTCGACGCCATGGCACAGGCTGCCAATGGCCTGAAGGCACAGGGCGTGGATGTCGTGACGGAGGCGCGTCCGGGCCTGCCGCATTCCATCGATGAGGTCGGTTTGCAGAAAGGCGGGGCCTTCCTGCGTCATCATTTTGGGGTCACAGCGGCCGTCTGACGGCGCATATTGCAGGGTCATCCAGCTTGCGTGACAAGATCGTGACCCGGCATTGAACATGCGACCTACATCTTGTGTTTTGCGACGAAGCTGATTATTTGTTAAAGCAGAACGACGAGATGTGGCGCTGGAGCGCAACGCGTTCTCCAGCGGCGCCTCTTCGAGGAGGTGTGACAGCGTGTTGGCATCGCCTGAATCCTGTCCGGCCCTGGTCCTCAATGCCGACTTCCGGCCATTGAGCTACTTCCCGCTGTCGCTTTGGCCCTGGCAGGAAGCGGTCAAGGCTGTGTTCCTCGACCGCGTCAACATCATCTCCGAATATGACCAGGAAGTGCATAGCCCGAGCTTCAGCATGCGGTTGCCTTCCGTCATCTCCCTGAAGGAATTCGTGCCGCAGTCGCGGCGCCCGGCTTTCACGCGGTTCAATGTGTTCCTGCGCGACCGTTTCCGCTGCCAATATTGCGGCGAGCCGATGGCGGCGCATGACCTGACCTTCGATCATGTGATCCCGCGCTCCAAGGGTGGTCGCACCTCATGGGAAAATGTCGTCACCGCCTGCCAGAGCTGCAACCTGCTGAAAGGCGATCGGTTGCCGCATAAAGCGGGAATGCTTCCAAGGCGCAGGCCAGTGCAGCCGACGACTTTCGAGCTGCAGGAAAATGGAAGAGGGTTCCCGCCAAACTATTTGCACCATAGTTGGCGGGATTTTCTTTACTGGGATATCGAGCTGGAAACCGAGGCCTTCTGAGGCTGCCCGCTTCAGACCTGCTTTGGCTCAGATGCGTTCCGCCAGCCAGATGGCGAGACGCGAGCCCGCCTTGATGGCGTTGGTCAGCAGCGGGTAGCCGGTTGCTTCTTCGGCGCCGCGCTGCAGCCCGATATCGCGGTGCTCGACTTCCTCGGCACGGAACTTCTCGATCGTGTTCTTGAGATCGGACTCGTTCTCGCCGAGCTGTTCGTGCTGCTGCCGGTAATGCTCGTCGATCACCTCTTCGACGGCAACGGTGCAGGCCATGGCGGCTTTCGGCCCGAGCATGGCGGTCGCCGCACCCAGGGCAAAGCCTGCGAGATTCCACAGCGGATGCAAGGCGGTCGGTCGCACCCGGCGTTCCACCATCAGCTTTTCGAAGGTCTTGAGATGCACCAGCTCCTGCTCATGCATATGGCGGATGACGGCTGCGTCCGGATGGTTCTTGAGAACCGCCAGCTGGCCTTCATAGATGCGCCGCGCGCCGAACTCGCCGGCATGATCGACGCGGATGATGCGGTCGATCATCTGCGCATGCGTCAGGTCACCCGGCAGCGCTTTCTTCTCTGCGGCATTCTCTGACGCGGTGGTCACTCCGGCTGTGCTGTCCAGCGGGCCGGTGGGGGTGTTCTCACGCATGCCTCACTCCTTGCCGCCCAGGCTGCGCTTTGCGCCGAACAAGGTCAAGGCGGCGAGGGCAAGGGCATAGAGCATGTCGTAGCCGGCCATGGAGATGCCGAACATGGTGAAAGCCGGGGTATCGCAGCGCACCAGCGGGGCATTCATGATGGTGGCCGTCATCTGATCGAGGCTCTGGCCGGCGGTGCTGGCACCGACACAGGCGCTGGAGCCTTCCCACCAGCCGTGCTCGACACCGACATGGAAAAGGGCGATGCCGGCAACCGCCACCAAAGCGAGGCCGGTCAGGATCAGCATCACGCCACGGCGGCGCGGTGATCCGTTCTGGGTGATGGTGATGACGCCAAGAACGATGGTTGCCCAGTAGCCGTAGCGCTGCACATAGCACAGCTCGCAGGGCGCAAGTCCGCCGGCATATTGCGCCAGCCAGGCGACGCAGAGGGCCGCCAGGGCGCCGCCGGTCGCCAGCCAGGCGAAGGCGGTTGCCTCGATGAAATGCGCTTTGCCAGAAGATTGTTTGCCGTGTGCTTGGGCCATGTCAGGCACGCTCCTAGAAGACGTAATGCAGCACGAGGAAGCCGCCGACCAGGCCGACGACGAACAAGGTCGTGACCAAGGTGAGCCGCTTTTCGACGAAATGGCGGATCGGCGCACCGAAACGGTAGAGCAGGGCCGCCAGCAGAAAGAAACGGGCGCCGCGAGTGGCGATCGAGGCAAGTACGAAGACCACCGGGTCGAAATGCGCGAGACCGCTGGCGATGGTGACGAGCTTATAGGGGATCGGCGTCAGCCCCTTGATGAGGATGATCCACAGGCCGTATTTGGCGAAGCTCTCATGGAACGAGTCCATGGCATGCTGCAGCCCATAGAGCTTGATGATCCAGGCGCCGAGCGTCTCCCCAAGACCGTAGCCGATGGCATAACCGAGCATCCCGCCCAGCACCGAGGCGATGGTGCAGGTGGCGGCGATCTTCCAGGCGCGGCGGCGATCGGCCAGTACCATGGGAATGAGGAGAACATCGGGCGGGATGGGGAAAACCGAGCTTTCCAGGAAGCTGACAACCGCCAAGATCCACAAGGCCCGGGGATGTTCCGCCTGGGCGATGATCCAGTCATACAATCGACGCAACAAGATCCGGCTCGCTGTGGGGGAGTTTCACCCCGATTCCAGCAGGCGGTGGGGCCGAATTCATGTAGCAGCTTTGCCCGGCACTGTCATGCCGCTTGCCGTCACAGCCTGCTTATCGTCACGGCTTTGTGTCGCGGCCGGGTGTCGCAGCCGGCCGGGATGGGCGGCCGGCCCAGTTACAGTTTCCGGAACCTGCCCGGGATCAGTGCAGGGTCAGGAAATCGCTGGCATTGCGCCATTGCGGCGCCTCGATCAGAGACCGGTTGGCGACCGCGATCGAATGCAGCTTGCCGTCCAGGCTGTGGCTCCAGAAATCGAGGAATTTGCGCAGGACCGGGAAGTGGGGGGCGAGGTCGTAATCCTGCCAGATATAGGTCTGCAGCAGGCCGGGGTGATCGGGCATATGGTAAAGGATCTCGGCCGTGGTCAGCCGGTAGTCGCGGAGCTGGAGACTGAGGCTGTGATCGGCCTGCGGGATGGCCCCGCCTTGATCGATCGAGCCTCGGCCGGCTCTGGGATCGGGAATGCCTTTGCTCATCAACAGCCTCCATCTTCGGGTGACGACTCGAAACTGCCTGATGAAGAGATGGTATCACGCGATTCCTTAACGGAATCACAAAATCGTAATATTTCCAATCTGTTAGCAACAAAGTCGGGCGAGTGCTGCCAAGACGGAGAGGATGCCTGCCAAGTAGTCGGCCGGGCCGGCTGCGGCATGGGCGCGCAAGGCCCCAGGCTGCCATGCAAAATTCTTGGATCTGCCCTTGACGGGAATATGGGCAAGGCCTAGATCATCAGCACTCGCCGGACGGGAGTGCTAACAGCTCGTTCCGTTCCGGATCTGGGGAATTCATTTTAGACACTTACGGAGGACCTCCATGAAGTTCCGCCCGCTCCACGACCGCGTGTTGGTGCGTCGAGTTGAATCGGTCGAAAAGACGGCCGGTGGCATCATTATTCCGGACACCGCCAAGGAAAAGCCGCAAGAGGGCGAAGTCATCGCCGCCGGCGCTGGCATCAAGTCGGAAGATGGCAAGATCACCCCGTTGGACGTCAAGGCTGGCGACCGCATCCTGTTCGGCAAGTGGTCGGGCACTGAGGTCAAGGTCGATGGCGAAGACCTCCTGATCATGAAGGAATCGGACATCCTCGGCATCATCGAGGGCACCGCTTCGGGTTCGAAGAAGAAGGTCGCCTAAGTAGGCGCCGCTTCTCATTCAGCGATATTTAAAAGAGGTTAGGAAACATGGCTGCTAAAGACGTACGTTTTAGCACTGATGCCCGCGATCGCATGCTGCGCGGCGTCGACATTCTCGCCAATGCCGTCAAGGTGACCCTCGGCCCGAAGGGCCGCAATGTCGTCATCGACAAGGCGTTCGGCGCTCCCCGCATCACCAAGGACGGCGTGACCGTTGCCAAGGAAATCGAGCTTGCTGACAAGTTCGAGAACATGGGCGCGCAGATGGTGCGCGAAGTCGCCTCCAAGACCAATGACCTTGCCGGTGACGGCACCACGACTGCGACCGTTCTCGCGCAGTCGATCGTGCGCGAAGGCGCAAAGGCCGTTGCCGCCGGCATCAACCCGATGGATCTGAAGCGCGGCATCGACGCCGCCGTGGAAGCCGTCGTGGAAGACGTCAAGAAGCGCGCCAAGAAGGTCTCGACCTCGGAAGAGATCGCCCAGGTCGGCACGATTTCCGCCAATGGCGAAAAGGAAATCGGCAACATGATCGCCAAGGCGATGCAGAAGGTCGGCAATGAAGGCGTCATCACGGTGGAAGAGGCCAAGGGCCTCGAGACCGAACTCGACGTCGTCGAAGGCATGCAGTTCGACCGTGGCTATCTCTCGCCGTACTTCATCACCAACGCCGAGAAGATGACCACCGAGCTCGACGCGCCGTACATCCTGCTGCACGAGAAGAAGCTCTCGGGCCTGCAGGCGATGCTGCCGATCCTCGAAGCCGTGGTGCAGTCGGGCCGTCCGCTGCTGATCATCGCCGAGGACATCGAAGGCGAAGCTTTGGCGACCCTCGTCGTCAACAAGCTGCGTGGTGGTCTGAAGGTCGCCGCCGTCAAGGCGCCGGGCTTCGGTGATCGCCGCAAGGCCATGCTGGAAGACATCGCCATCCTCACCGGTGGCCAGGTCATCAGCGAAGACCTCGGCATCAAGCTTGAGACCGTGACCCTCGACATGCTCGGCAAGGCCAAGAAGGTCGTGATCACCAAGGAAGAGAGCACGATCGTCGACGGCGCTGGCAAGAAGAAGGAAATCGAAGGTCGTTGCACCCAGATCCGTGCGCAGATCGACGAGACCACCAGCGAATACGACAAGGAAAAGCTGGCCGAGCGTCTGGCCAAGCTGGCCGGTGGCGTTGCCGTGATCAAGGTCGGCGGCGCGACGGAAGTCGAAGTGAAGGAACGCAAGGATCGTGTTGATGACGCGATGCATGCGACCCGCGCCGCGGTTGAAGAAGGCATCGTTGCCGGTGGTGGCGTTGCTCTCCTCTATGCCATCAAGGCGCTGGAGAAGGTGAAGTTCGAGAACGACGATCAGAAGGTCGGTATCGACATCATCCGCCGCGCGCTGCAGGCGCCGGTCCGTCAGATCGCCGAGAATGCCGGCGTCGACGGTGCCGTCATTGCCGGCAAGCTGCTCGAGCAGAAGAACACCAACTGGGGCTACAACGCCCAGACCGGTGAGTTCGCTGACCTCGTGAAGGCTGGCGTCATCGATCCGGCCAAGGTCGTTCGTTGCGCCCTCCAGGACGCGGCTTCGGTCGCTGGCCTGCTCGTGACCACCGAGGCGATGATCGCCGAGCGTCCCGAGAAGAAGGCTGCTCCGGCCGGCGCGCCGGGCATGGGCGGCATGGGTGACATGGACTTCTAAAGTACGATCGTCTTGGGTGAGGCTAGTCCTCACCCGGGGCGTGAATCGTACTTTCTCGTCAAGAGAGGAGACGGATTCACGAATTAGATTGTGATCTAATTCGATCCGGCTCCAAGTCCAGTAACCCGGCTACCTGCCGAAAATCGGGGCTGCATCCCTCCAGGGGTGCAGCCCCTTTTTCATGGCCGGGTGCAGCCTCTTTTTATTGTCACCTGCCGATCGTAAGATCGCTCCAAGGGCTGGCACGCCGACGGGAATTGTTGCTGATGACCGGGTAGAGCCTTGGTAACGTGTCGGTGGACCCGATCATGATGGGGAGCGGAAGACGTCAGATCGGATTGAGCGCCTTACTTATCTCGACGGCCTGCGTGGTTTGGCGGCCTGCATGGTGCTGTTTGGCCATCTCGTCAGGGTGGTCTGGCCATCGGTGCTCACCGCCGAAACTTATCCTGCCGCCACGCCGGCCTGGCAACATACCCTAGCCGCCTCGCCGGTGAGCGTGTTGTGGGATGGTCGCCTCGCGGTCGACATATTCTTCGTGCTGTCCGGCTATGTGTTAACAGCGGCCGTGACGGAACGGCGGATGACCTTTCCTGCTTTAGCGACGAAACGCTATATCCGCCTGCTGCTGCCAGTCCTCGCAGCAACCTTGCCGGCTCTGTTGTTGCAACCTTACGGACTCTATTTCCATCGTGATCTCGGCCTCGTCACCGGCTCCGCCTGGCTCAATAGCCAGACCGTCATCGGCTTCCATCCGTCGATCCTGAGCTGGCTCTATAACGGCATCTGGGTGGTGTTCTTTGTCGATGGGGAAACCTCCTTCAACTCGCCGCTCTGGACCATGCGGTTCGAATGGTATGGCTCGCTCCTGGTGTTTTTGCTTTGCTGCCTGTTGAGCGATCCGCGCCGGCGCATACCGGTCGCATTTCTGCTCGGCGCCGTGCTGGCCAATCTCGCAAACTATGCCGGCCTGCATCTCTTCTGCATCGGCATGATCCTGCATGACATGGTGCAGATCGCGCCGGAGAGAAAAGCCGGCGCTGGCAGAAACACCAATCTGATCGGGCTCGGCCTGCTCGGCATCGGCCTCTATCTGCCGCGTCTGCTGATGATCCTGATCGACGCCCACGGCACCGCCTTTTCCGGCCTGCTTTGGCTGCGGCGGATCCTGCCGGCCTGGCAGGGCGATCGCTGGATGCTGGCGGCCATATGTGTCGTCACGGGCGTGGTTCTGTCCCCGAGCTTGAGACGCCTTCTCTCCGGCAGCCTGTGTCGGTTCCTGGGGCGGATCTCGTTCCCGCTCTATCTCTTCCAGTTGCCGCTCATCCTCAGCTTCGGCTGCTGGTTCATGCTGACCCTGCTGTCGCGGCTCGACATGGTCTGGGCCGCTTTGCTGATGTTTGCGGTGACAGCCCTGGCTGCCTTCTGCATCGCCTGGATCATGACCACCGTTTTGGAGCGACCGACATTGCTTGTAAGTGCCCGTATCGGTGCGGCTGTCGATGCCCTGTGGCTCCGGCTGCGCGCCGCCGCGCGTCTTGCGCCGCGCCGGGTCTTTTGATCTGCATCAACGCAGCTTGTGCTGCATCCTCTAAAAAGGATGCATGGACGCATCTCTGATCGCGAAATACGACCGGCCCGTGCCGCGCTATACCAGCTATCCCACGGCGCCGCATTTTCATGCCGGCATCGGCCCTGCGGATTATGTGCGATGGCTGCAGGAATGCGATGCCGGCCAGCCCCTCTCGCTCTATCTGCATGTGCCTTATTGCCGGCAGATGTGCTGGTATTGCGGCTGTCATACCAAGATCGTGGCGCGGCAGGCACCGATCGACCGCTTCGTCGAGACGCTGCACGCGGAGATCGATCTGATCGCCGATATTCTCGCGGCCGCCGGCTCTCGCCGCCGCGTCAGCCAGATCCATTGGGGCGGCGGTACGCCCAATGTCATGCTGCCGGCCCAGTTCACCAGCCTCATGGATCATATCGCCAGACGCTTCGACATCGATGCCGACGCAGTACGAGCGGTAGAACTCGATCCGCGCTGGATCACGAACGACTGGCTGACGGCACTGCAGGCTGCGGGCGTCAACCGGGCCAGCCTTGGCGTGCAGGATTTCGATCCGACGGTCCAGATCGCCATCAACCGCCCGCAATCCTTCGAGCTGGTGCGCAATGCGATGGCCGGATTGCGCGCTGCCGGCATCGGCAGCATCAATCTCGATCTGCTCTACGGTCTGCCGCATCAGACCTTGGAGACCCTGGCGCATACGGTCGATCTCGCGGCGGCGCTGGCGCCCGAGCGGATCAGCCTGTTCGGCTACGCCCATGTCCCCTGGATGAAGGCCAACCAGAAGCAGATCGATGAGAATGTCCTGCCCGACGTTGAATTGCGCTGGCGATTGCAGGAACAAGCCGCGAGGCAGTTGCAGCAACAGGGCTACCGGTCCGTCGGCCTCGATCACTTTGCGAGACCGGACGATCATCTGGCAATGGCGCTCGTGGCAGGCGCGCTGCAGCGGAATTTCCAGGGCTACACGACCGATGACAGCGAGATCCTGATCGGATTGGGACCGTCGGCGATCGGCTCACTGCCTGCCGGCTATGTGCAGAATGCCGTGGCGACCGCTGACTGGCAGCGGGCGATTTCTGCGCAAAGGACAGCCGTCAGCCGCGGCATCGCCCTGACCGGCGAAAATCGTGCAAGGCGGGACATCATCAATGCCGTGATGTGCACGGGCGAGGTCAATCTGGCGGCGATCCGCGATCGCTATCCCGATGTCTGGATCGACTATGCGCCTGACCTGGAAAGGTTGCGGCCGCTGCTGGCCGATGGCCTGATCGAGATGGCGGGGAACGATATCCGGCTCACCGAGCGTGGCCGCCCTTTGATGCGGGTGGTGGCCGCATGTTTCGATCGCTACCTGCACCCGGCACCCGCCGATGTCGGCACGGATGCCATGAGTCCGGCGATGGTAGCTGCCGGGGGCAGCCGCGTCGCCGGGCGCTACAGCAGGGTCATCTGACGGAAGCCGCAACTTGGCGGCTGTCGATGCCCCTTTGCGCCGCTGCGAATGGGGCGAGCAGGCCACTCTCATCGGCTAGATCGAGGAAGGTGAAGCGGTCGCGAATCTGGCGCGCATGCAGCACGGCTGTCCAGTATTGATCGTCTGACAGTCCGATATCCGCGGGCATGGTCGGCACGCCGGCCGCTTCCAGCGCTGACAGCACCTTTTCCGGTTCGAGCCGCCGGGTATTGAGCCTGGCGCGGATGAGCGGCCAGTCGTGCTTGAGGCGTCCGGTCATTTGCGCTGCCGCTTCGCCTGATAATGACTTGGCGGAAAAACCCTGCCAGCAGGAATGGCCCAGTTCGGCGCCGAAATGGGCCGTGAGATCAGCTTCCGTGAGATGCGTCGCCGAGAGGCGTGGCGCGGGGGCCTGCAGCATCTCATGCTGCAGCCGGGCCATGGTCACGGTGGCAACGGCAACCTGCTCGCCATGGAAGGCGGCGGGCCAGCCTTCCGGCGGCAACATTTCCAGATAGTGGCTGATCAGATGCTCACCCTGGCTGGCCGGATAACTGCCGCCGCAGATCGTCATGCCGAAGCCGGAGAGGATGAGATTGCGGGTCAGCAGTTCAATGGCATCGAGATCGCCGGTGACGAGGCGCTCAGGTTGGGCAAGCAGGGCCGCCTCGTCTTCACGCAGCAGGGTGAAGGGAGCCTCGCGATAGGGCTGGCCCAGCAGCAGATGCGCCAGTAGCCAGTCGACCTGGGCCGTGGTGCGGCAGATGCTGTCGCCAAAGCCGGAGCGGATCATGCGCAAGGGAGCCTTGGCGAGGACCGAGAGATCGGCAAAGACACCGGCCGCTGCCGTCGCCGGCAGGGATTTCTTGTGGCCCTCGACGGTGATCGCGGCGCTGACCGAGGTATAGCCGTTCATCGACGGCGCGGTCGCAAAGACCGCATAGGGAATGCCCTGGCGATGCGCCGCGTATTTGCAAAGATCGTTGATGGTACCGGAACCGACGGCAATCAGGGCGGCGGCTGAGCCGGCGCGTTGCCGCTCCTCGATCTGCTGCACGCTGTCGAGATCGGCATGGGGTTCGGTGAGGATCAGATGTTCGACGGCGAAGCGCGCGGAGAGATTGGCGACGATGCGCTGTCCCAGGATCGACTGGGTGGTGAGATCGCTCACCACCAGCAGGCGCTGGCCGAAGCCGAGCCGGGTGACGAGATCGGCGGCGGCGCCATCCAGGCTCGGCGCCATGACCACGGATCTGGTTGGCACGGTGAGAAAGCCGGCACCGTCGGGATCGGACAATGTCCCGCCCAGCAGGCGGTCGAGAAGATAAGCCGTCATGATCGAATGCTATGCGTCACATCAAGCGAAAGGTCTGTTACCGAAAAATAGCGGTGGGGCCTGCTCCTGTCAGGCATTCTATTGTGCCGGGACAATTGGCCGAATATCGGCAGTCTGGGCTGGTTTGGGGCCGGAATAGAAACGGGACTGGGTCCGCGTCTGCTCCGGATGCATGGCGGCCCGGCGCCAGCATGCGTTGACTCGCGGGCGGGCCATAATTGAAATTAGGTTCAAAATCTTCACTAACGGCCCGGCCGATAACGGGCGATAAGATGACTGGGAAGGGAGACGGCCGATGAAAGAGACGCGGCATTTCAAGCGCAGCGAGATGGAATTTTCGGTCTATGGCGGCCCGCCGGGCAAGGCCGAGATCAGCCGCCTCGTTGGTCCGGACATCAGCGCTACCATGGGCGTGGGTGTCGCCAAATTCGACGATTGCTCGATCGAATGGACAGTCCTCTATGACGAGATGATCGTCGTGCTGGAGGGCGTGTTCCGCTTGCGCCTGCCGGATCGCCTGATCGAAGCCGTGCCGGGCGATGTGATCTGGATCCCCGAGAACACGCCGATCCGCTATGAGGGCAAGGGTGCCGTCGTCTGCTACGCGCTCTACCCGGTCGATTGGCGCGCCCGCCACAATCTCTGAATTCCGACCTCAACCGCGATCCACTATCGAAGAGTCACACCGTTCCATGGCCGCTCTCGCCCACCTCTTTTCGCCCATCACTATCCGCCGGCTGACGATCAAGAACCGGATTCTCTCAACCGGCCATGACACCACCCTGCCGACCAATTTCGTGCCCAATGAGGCCTTGCATGCCTATCACAAGGCGCGGGCCGAAGGTGGTGTCGGCCTCATCATCATGCAGGTGGCGGGCGTGCATGAGACGGCCCGCTATACCTCGCATCTTCTGATGGCGACCAGTGACGATTGCATCCCGGGCTATCGCCGCATCGCCGAGACGGTGCATGGTCATGGTTGCGCCCTGTTCGGCCAGCTCTTCCATCCCGGCCGCGAGATCATGGAAAGCCAGGATGGCAGCGCGCCGGTCGCTTACGCCCCTTCAGCGGTGCCCAATGAGCGTTTCCATGTGACGCCGCGGCCGATGTCGCTGGCCATGATCCGCGAGGTGATCGCCGGCTATGCGGCGGCGGCGAAGCGCCTGGAGACGGCCGGGCTGGACGGCGTCGAGGTGGTGGCGAGCCATGGCTATCTGCCGGCCCAGTTCCTCAATCCCAAGGTCAATCTGCGCGAGGACGAGTATGGCGGATCGGATGAGAATCGCCTGCGCTTCATCCGCGACGTGGTAGCAGCGATCCGTGCTGCGACCGGCCCGGATTTCATCGTCGGCCTCAGGATCAGCGGTGACGAGAAGGATTCCGACGGGCTGAGCGACAGTGATGCCCTGAAGGCGATGACGGCGCTGGAAGGTCTGTTTGATTACTACAACCTGGTTGCCGGCACCTCCGCCAGTATCGGTGGCGCCGTGCATATCGCCCCGCCTATGGCTTTTACCAGCGGCTATACCGCGCCGATGGCTGCTGCTGCCAAGGCCCGCAGCAAGACGCCGATCTTCGTTGCCGGCCGCATCAATCAGCCGCAGGACGGCGACAAGATCATCGCCAGCGGCCAGGCCGACATGGTCGGCATGACCCGCGCGCTGATCTGCGATCCGGAGATGCCGGGCAAGGCCGAGGCCGGCAAGCTCGATGACATCCGCGCCTGCATCGCCTGCAACCAGGCTTGCATCGGCCACTTCCACATGGGCTATCCGATTTCCTGCATCCAGCATCCGGAGACCGGCCGCGAACTCACTTACGGCATCCTGAAGCCGGCCGCGAAGAAGCGCCGCATCATGATCGCCGGCGGCGGTCCCGCCGGCATGAAAGCGGCCGCGGTAGCGGCGGCGCGCGGCCATGAGGTCACGCTCTATGAAGCCAGCGAGCGTCTGGGCGGCCAGGCCTTGCTGGCGCAACTGCTGCCGAGCCGGGCGGAATTCGGCGGCATTGTCACTAATCTCAGTCGCGAGATGGAATTGGCCGGCGTCACCGTCAAGCTGCGGATGCCGGTGACACCGGAGCTGGTCCAGGCTGAGAAGCCGGATGCTGTCATCATCGCCACCGGTGCAACGCCGCGTCCCGCCACCAATATCGAAGGTGTCGAGACTGGCCATGTGGTCAATGCCTGGCAGGTCATCCGCAACGAGGTCAATGTTGGCAGCTCAGTGCTGATCGCCGATTGGCGCTGTGACTGGATCGGTCTCGGCCTTGCCGAGAAGCTCGCTCGCAGCGGCTGCCGGGTGCGCCTGGCGGTCGATGGCTATATGGCGGGCCAGCGGATCCATCAATATGTGCGCGATCACTGGGCCGGCGTGATCCATGACCTCAATGTCGAGGTCATCCCCTATGCCCGGTTGTTCGGTGTCGACGGCAACACTGTCTATCTGCAGCACGCGACCAGCGGCAGCGCCATGATCTATGAGGATGTCGACACACTGATTGCCTCTTTGGGCCATGAGCGGGCGGCGACACTTGAAGACAGTCTCGCCGGCATCTCGATCGACGGCAAGCCGCTGGAAACCCATGTCATCGGTGACTGCCTGACGCCGCGCACAGCGGAAGAGGCGGTATTGGAGGGCCTGAAGGTCGCGGCAGCCCTCTGACGGCTGCAAGAATAAAACAACAAAGACGGAGGAACGTTTCGTGGCGGGTAATTTCAATTACGACATCGCTGATCTGACGGAGAAGGATCGCGAGCATATGATCCATCCCTGGGTCGATCTCGGCACCGTGCAGACGCGCGAGCCCCTGATCGTCGCCGAAGGCGAGGGCGCCTGCGTCTATAACGCTCAAGGCCAGCGCATGATCGACGGCATCGGCGGTATGTGGTGCGTCAATATCGGCTATGGCCGCGAGGAAATGGCGCAGGCCCTGGCGGACCAGGCCCGCAAGCTCTGCTATTTCTCGCCCTTCGGCATCATCGGCACGCCGCCCTCGATCGAGCTTGCCGAGCGTCTGTCGGCCTATACGCCGGGCGATCTCAATCACGTCTTCTTCACCACCGGCGGTTCGACGGCGGTGGATTCGGCCCTGCGCTTCGTGCACTTCCTGAACAACTTCAAGGGCCTCACCTCGAAGAAGCAGATCATCACCCGGGAATATGCCTATCACGGCAGCACGTTGCTCTCGGCCTCGGTCTCCGGTAAGCCGGCCGATCGCGGCAATATGGATCTGATCACCTCCTTCATCCATCATCTGCCGGCGCCCAATCCCTATCGCCGACCGGCCGGCATGAGCCTGGAAGCCTATTGCGATCAGGTGGTGGGCGATCTCGAGCGCAAGATCCTGGAATTGGGGCCGGAAAATGTCGCCTGCTTCATCGCCGAGCCGCTGCTCGCCTCCGGCGGCGTCATCGTGCCGCCGCCCGGCTATCAGCGCCGCACCTGGGAGATCTGCCGCAAATATGGCGTGCTCTATATCTCCGACGAGGTGGTGACGGGCTTCGGGCGTCTCGGGCATATCTTCGCTTCCGAGCCGGTCTTCGGCATCGAGCCGGATATCATCACCTGTGCCAAGGGTCTGACTTCAGGCTACGTGCCGCTCGGCGCCTTCATGATTTCGGACAGCATCTATGGCGAGCTCACCAAGAGTGCCGGCAAGGGCCAGGTCTTCGCCAATGGCTATACCTATTCCGCCCATCCGGTGGCCTGCGCCGCGGCCCTGACCAATCTCGATATCATTGAGCGAGAGGATATCTGTGGCCATGTGCGGCAGGTCGGTCCCTATTTCCATGAACAGCTGACGACCTTGGGCGATATCGACATGGTGGGCGATGTGCGCGGCAGCCATTTCATGGTCTGTATCGAATGCACCGCCGACAAGGAAGCGAAGACCGTGCCGCCGGCGGAATGGGATGTGGCGCGCCGCATCTTCGAGAAATGCATGCCGCGCGGCTTGCTGATCCGGCCGATGGGCCACCTGATCGTCTTCTCACCGCCGCTGGTGATCAGCCGCAGTCAGATCGACGAGGCGGTGGCGACCTTGCGTCAATGCATGCTGGAGGTGCAGGACGATCTGCGCCGCGACGGTTTCAAGATCGCCGCCTGAGCGATTTTGTCCCGCTGATACGAAAACGCCCGGGAGCAATCCCGGGCGTTTTTTCTTGCAGCAAACAGGCCGACTTATTCGGCGGCCGGCCGTTCCCGTTCCTCGTCGATGGCGGCGGGCTCATGCGGTTGCGCATGGCCATGGGACTGGGCATGCGCCGGATGGCGCTTGAGCAGCTTGGAGAGCTTTTCGAAGTAGATGTAGATGACCGGCGTGATGAAGAGCGTCAGCATCTGCGAGACGACGAGGCCGCCGACTACGGCGAGGCCCAGCGGCTGGCGCAATTCGGCGCCGGCGCCGGTACCGAGCGCGATCGGCAGGGTGCCCATGATTGCCGCCATGGTGGTCATCATGATCGGGCGGAAGCGCAACAGGCAGGCTTCATGCATGGCCTGCTCCGCCGAGATGCCCTTGTCGCGCTGATGCGTGATGGCGACGTCGACCATCATGATGGCATTCTTCTTGACGATGCCGATCAGCATGACCACGCCGATGATGGAAATGACATTGAGGTCGGTCTTGAACAACATCAAGGTCAGCAAGGCACCCAGACAGGCGGAGGGCAGGCCGGAGAGAATCGTGATCGGATGGATGAAGCTCTCATAGAGAATGCCCAGCACCACATAGATCACGAAGACCGCCGCCAGCAGCAGCAAGCCTTGCCT
>DATMUQ010000603.1:0-3644 GCA_035563795.1 Terriglobales bacterium
GAACCAATAGGAGTCGCGCCGCAACATGGTGCGATGGCCCGAGCCATCGACCCGAAGGCAGATATCCTTGACCCAGTCGAGGAAGCGTGAACTTTGTCCCGGCACCAGGGTGCCCGGCCGCAGATCCTGCAATTCGAGCCAGGCACCATTGATCACATCCCACATTTCCGCCGTCAAAGCGGTGCGCACCGCGCGCGCATTGGCACGGGCGGTCTCCAGGCAGCGCCGGATCGAATAGGGATTCTCATTGGAATAGGCCAGGAACTCGGTCACCGTCTGGGCATTGGCGACGTCGTATTTCTCGCGGAAGGCATCGAGGCAGCCGGCCGTCAGCAGCGCGCTTTCCCATTCATTGGTGCCTGCCTCCAGTTCCGCCTTCGGCAGAGATGACAGACGTTCGGCCGCTTCCAGGATGCGGGCGAGATAATCCGCCCGCTCGACATAGCGCGAAAGCCAATAAAGACTATCTGCCGTACGGCGCAACATGCTGGGTTCCAGCTGATCAACCTTCAATGGACGCTTCACTCCCTGACTTTTTTCATGCCCGCGCGGTTAGATCCGCATCGTGGCTTTGCGTTTAGAAATCGACGATCCAGGTATCCTTGGTGCCGCCGCCCTGGCTGGAATTCACCACCAGCGATCCTTCGCGCAGCGCGACCCGTGTCAGTCCGCCCGGCACGATGCGCACGCCATCGGCGCCGCTCAGCACGAAGGGACGGAGATCGACATGGCGGGGGGCAATCCCCTGATCGACAAAGGTGGGACAGGTCGACAATGACAAGGTCGGCTGAGCGATATAGGCCGCCGGCGTTGCCTTCAACCGGGCGCGGAACTCCTCGATCTCGCTGGAGCTTGCCTGCGGCCCCACCAGCATGCCATAGCCGCCGGAGCCATGCGCCTCCTTGACCACCAGCTCTTCGAGATGATCGAGCACGTAAGCCAGATGCTCGGCCTCGCGGCAGCGCCAGGTCGGTACATTCTTCAGGATCGGCTCTTCGCCGAGATAGAATTTCACGATCTGCGGCATATAGGCATAGATCACTTTGTCGTCGGAAATGCCGGTGCCGACGGCATTGGCGAGCGTCACATTACCGGCGACATAGGCCTCGAACAGGCCCGGCACGCCCAACATGGTATCCGAGCGAAAAGTCAGGGGATCGATGAAGTCGTCATCGACGCGGCGATAGATGACATCGACCCGCTTCGGCCCCTGCGTCATGCGCATATAGACGACGGCATCCTGGACAAAGAGATCACGCCCCTCCACCAGTTCGACGCCCATGCGATCGGCGAGAAAGGAATGTTCGTAATAGGCGGAATTGAACGGACCTGGCGTCAACAGCGCCACGGTCGGATCGCTGGAGGACTGCTGCGGTGCCACCGAGCGCAGGGTCGCCAGCAATTCATTGGGATAGTTCTCGATCGGTGCCACGCCATGCGTCGCATAGAGCTCCGGCATCAGGCGGATCGAGATCTCGCGGCCACCCAGCATGTAGGAGACACCTGAGGGTGTCCGCGTATTATCTTCCAGCACATAGAAGTCATCGCCATCGACCCGCACCACATCGATACCGGCAATATGGACGTAGATATTATGGGGCACGCGCAGCCCCGCCATTTCCGGCCGGAAAGTGGCGTTGCGCCAGATCAGCTCTTCGGGAATGAGCCCGGCCCGCAGGATGTCCTGCCGGCCATAGATATCGGCGAGGTAGAGATTGATCGCCCTGACCCGCTGCTCAAGCCCGCGCGACAGCTTGTTCCATTCGGTACGGGAGAGGATGCGCGGTACGATGTCATAGGGAATGATCCGTTCGCCGCCCTGCTCGTCGCCATAGACAGCAAAGGTGATGCCGCCGCGACGGTAAAACAGCTCCGCCTCATAGCGGCGGCGCTCGAGATCGTTGGCGCTGACTGTCTTCAGCCAGTCGGCAATCTTGGCATAAGTCGGCCGGACTTCCCCCGAGCCGTTACGCATTTCATCGAAGGCCATCGAACCGCCTTTCTCTGGGATCCGATAACAACCCCAGGATGAAGCATTAGCATGCGCTATGCCATGGTCCCGAGGCCAGCATTATCTTGAGAAATGGCGGTTTCCCGCGGCTACGACAAAATGTCGGGAGCCTAAAATTTGAGCAATCGCATGAAAAGCGGGCAAGCGCCGGGGTCAGAGCCGATCGCGCATCGCGTACCAGAGCATCGCCAGGACCAGTAGCGGATGGCGCAACAAAGTGCCCCCGGGGAAGGTCTGGTGGCGGATGCCGGCGAAGACGTCGAAGCGTTCCGCCGTGCCGGCCATCGCCTCGGCGATCAGCTTGCCGGCGATCCCGGTGGTGGCAACGCCCTGCCCGGAATAGCCATGGGCGAAGAAGAGATTGCCGATGCGGCCGATATGCGGCAGCCGGCTCATGGTGATGGCCAGCATGCCACCCCAGCCATAATCGATGCGCTTGCCGGCAAGCTGCGGATAGACCCGCAGCATGTAGGGCCGCACGAAGGCGGCGATGTCGCGGGGCGGCGTCGGCGTATAGGCCTCGCCGCCGCCGAACAGCAGGCGCCGATCGGCCGAAAGGCGATAATAACTGACGACGAATTTGGTGTCACAGACACAGGCGTCATTGGCGATCAGCGATTGCGCTTCGGCTTCGCTCAGCGGCTCAGTGCCGATGATGTAATTGGCGATCGGCATGATCTTGCCGGCGATGCGCAGCTCGAGGTCGCCGAGATAGGCATTGCAGCCAAGCACGACATAAGTCGCACGCACCTGGCCCTGCGATGTGCGGACAACATGACCGCCGGCGACGGTGTCGATCGCGGTGACGGCGCTGCGCTCATGCAGCACGACGCCGGCCGCGCGGGCGGCATCGGCCAAACCCAGAGCGTAATTCAGCGGATGCAGATGGCCGCCACCCTGATCTGTGATGGCGCCGTGATAGAGATCCGAGCCGATGATCTGCCGGGCCTGCGCGCGGTCGAGCAGGCGGGCCTGGTGATAACCCATCTGCTGCTCGAGGCAGCGGATCTCTTCTTCCATCCAGGCAAGATCGCGGCTCTTCGATGCGGCCAGCATGGTGCCGCTCTTGAGATCGCAGGCGATATTGTGCTGCGCCACCCGGTCGCGAATGAGGCCCCGCGCCTCTTCCGAAAGATCGAACAAGGCCTTGGCGCGCTCCAGCCCGAAAGCGGCGATCAGATCGGGCGGCGATTTGCGGAGCCCCGTATTGATCTGCCCGCCATTGCGGCCCGAGGCACCCCAACCGATCTGGGCGGCTTCCAGCAGCACCACCTTGTAGCCCCGTTCGGCGAGATGAAGGGCGGCCGACAATCCGGTAAAGCCGCCACCCACGACGCAGACGTCAGCGCTGACATCTCCACGCAAGGGTTCCGGCGCAGCGAATTGATTGGCCGTCGCCGCATAATAAGAACCGAGCGGATGATGCTGCGCCGTCATGACACCCTTGAAAGCTGTTATCGTGCCGGCAAGATAGGCGAGGTCATGTCAGCTTGCCAAGCGGCAGCCGCGCAGGGCTGTTCAGGCAGCGGTGCAGGTCTGGTTGATCTTGCGCAGGATGCGATGCAGCCGGCTCTCTTTGAGACCGATATCATCGAGATGTTCGACGGTATTGCGCAGATAATCGATGTTGCGG
>DATMUQ010000604.1:0-8039 GCA_035563795.1 Terriglobales bacterium
CTCCCCGGCCCTCCCCCGCGAGGGGGGAGGGAGCGCCGCTCCTGATATTGGAGTTCTGACTATCGAAGCTGAGCGCTATTCGACCGATCGGGGTTCTGAGTCGTGTATAACGAACACGCTGTAACCCCCTCCCCCCTCGCGGGGGAGGGCCGGGGAGAAGGGGGTAGCCGGAGCCCCAATCCTTCCGTGCGAACATCACGCTGTTAGCTAAGCAGTAGCGATCAATCTCACGCATCGACCGTTGAATCGTCGCCGACGATGAAGGCGCCGTAAAGCGCCTCGCCGCGCTCGATCTCGCCGCCGGCGTTGAAACTGACGATTTCCGTCGCGCGTCTTGCGACGCCGTCGATCGTCGCCACATAGAGGATGGTCAGCGTCCGATGGAGGGGATCCCACAAGGCTTTGTCATGGGTGAAGACCAGGGTCTTGATCTGACCCGAAGCCGTCGTCCAATAACGTCGCAGCTCGGCCTTGCCACGCAGCTCGGCACGCCCGATGATGTCTTCCGCCTTCGGTGAGACGAAGATCGCCGTCTCGGTGTAATGGCTGAGCACGGCATCGATATCGCGCCGGTTCCAGGCGGCGATCCAGGTTTCGGCAAACTGGGTCGGATCGAAGGACATCTGCTTCTCCATCGAATGATCATCCACCATGCAACGGGACAGGGACGAGGGCAATATCCATGGCTAACCACGAGACCAGGACCATCCGCACAGCCGAGTTGGAGATTGCCTATGAAACGGCAGGGCCGGCGGGCGGCGCCCCCGTCATCCTGATGCATGGCTTTCCCGATGACCCGCGCATCTGGGACGAGGCCGTGGCCACCTTGGCCCAAAATGGCTATCGCTGCTACACCCCGTATCTGCGCGGCTACGGCCCGACCCGCTTTCTCGATGCCCGCACCTTGCGCTCCGGCCAGCAGGCGGCCCTCGGCCATGATCTCAAGAGTTTCATGGAGGCGCTCAAGATCGAGCGTGCCGTCCTGGTCGGCTATGACTGGGGCGGGCGGGCCTGCTGCATCGTCGCGGCACTCTGGCCGGAAAAGGTCGAGCGCCTGGTTTCCATCGGCGGCTACAACATCCAGGACATCGCCGGCAATCTCCAGCCCGACGTCCCCGATGTCGAACATCGCTACTGGTACCAGTGGTACTTCAACACGGAACGGGGCCGGATCGGCCTCGCTCAGAACCGGCGACCGATCGCCCGGCGCCTGTGGGAACTGTGGTCGCCCAACTGGAAGTTCGACGACGCCACCTTCGAGGCGACGGCGGTTTCCTTCGACAATCCCGATTACGTCGATGTCGTCATCCACTCCTATCGCCATCGCTTCCAGAATGCCGCCGGCGATCCCGATCTGGAGTCGATCGAAGTGAAACTGGCGGAGCAACCGAAGATCGCGGTTCCCACGATGGTGCTGCAGGGTGCTTGTGACGGCGTCGATCTCGAATACTTTACCCGCGATCATGCGCGTCATTTCAGCGGCCCCTATCAGCGCCGCGTGGTGCCCCTGGCCGGTCATTTCCTGCCCCGCGAGGCGGCCGAGGCCGTGCTGCAGGCAATCGTCGATCCGCTTGCGTGAAGCCGACAAAGAATCGAATCAGCTCAACCCGTTGCCTGATTTTTCTATCGCGGCACTGCAAAATCGCAAAAATCTTAACCAAAAGTTTGCGAGCAGCGGGAAAGATGCCAATATCCACTGAGCCACCTATCGTTGAAAGTGCCGTCAGAGCATTTGGGCGAGCGGGTGTGCCCCGGGATTGGGGAGGAGTAACCGACGCATGGCAGTAGCGCTGCGCGATGAGGTGGGTGAACGGCCCTGGCTGGCGAGCTATCCGGCACGCCTGGACTGGTCGGCCCCGATCGAACCGAAGCCGCTGCATCATCTGCTCGACGACAGTGCCGCGCGTTTCCCCGAGCATCGTTGCATCGACTTCCTCGACAAGCACTACAGCTATGCCGAGGTGAAGAACCTGTCCGATCGTGCCGCCAAGGGGCTGATCGAGGCGGGATTGAAGCCCGGCATGAAGCTGGGCCTGTTGCTGCCCAATTGTCCCTATTATGTGATCTTCTATTACGCAGCGCTGAAATGCGGTGCCGCTGTGGTCAATTACAATCCGCTCTATGTCGAGAGCGAGATCGAGCGCCAGATCGCCGATTCCGAGACCGATATCATCGTCACCCTGGACCTGCACACGATGTTCGACAAGGTCGAGCATCTCTTGAACAAGACGCGGCTGCAGAAGCTGATCATCTGCCCCTTCGCCGATGCCCTGCCCTTCCCGCGCAACCTGCTGGTGCCGATCGCCATGTTCCGCGATCTTGCTTACATCAAGCGGGATCAGCGGCATGTTGCCTATCGCGACCTGGTCGACAATGACGGCCAGATCACCATCCATCCTTGCGACCCGCTGACGACTTTGGCCCTGCTGCAATATACCGGCGGCACCACCGGCGTGCCCAAGGGAGCGGCGCTCAGCCATGCCAATGTCTATGTCAATGCGAAGCAGGCCCAGGCCTGGTTCGCCGATGTCGGCGATGACAAATCGAAAGTGCTCGGCATCCTGCCGTTGTTCCATGCCTTCGCCATGACCTGTGTCATGAACTGGGCCCTGGCTTTCGGCGCGGAGATGATCCTGCTGCCGCGTTTCGACGCGAAAACATTGCTCAATTCCATCCACAAGAAGCGGCCGACGGCGATGCCGAGCGTGCCCACCTTGCTGACGGCCTTGCTGAACTACCCGGAACTCGACAAATACGATCTCAAATCTTTGCGCTTCTGCATCTCCGGCGGTGCGCCTTTGCCGCTGGAAGTGCGCAAGGCCTTCGAGGCAAAGACGGGTGCGCGGGTGGTGGAAGGCTATGGCCTGTCGGAGGCCTCGCCCGTCACCTGCTGCAACCCGACCTATCGCCCCAGCAAGGATGGTTCCGTCGGCCTGCCCTTCCCGCAGACCAGCGTCGAGATCGTCTCGCTCGAGGACCGCAAGACCCCGGTCAAGACCGGCGAGAAAGGCGAGATCTGCTTCCGCGGCCCACAGGTGATGATGGGCTACTGGAAACAGCCCGACGCCACCGCCGAGGTCATCATGGATGGCCGGCTCCATACCGGCGATGTCGGCCATATCGATGCTGAGGGCTTCGTCTTCATCACCGACCGCCTGAAGGAAATGATCGCCGCCAGCGGCTACAAGGTCTATCCGCGCATCGTCGAGGAGGCGATCTACCAGCATCCCGCGGTCAAGGAATGCGCCGTGATCGGTGTCGGCGATCCCTATCGCGGCCAGACGGTGAAGGCAATCGTCGCCCTGAAGACCGATCAGACGCTGACCGCCGAGGCCCTCACCAGTTTCCTCAAGAGCCGGCTGTCGCCGATCGAAATCCCGAAACTAGTCGAATTCCGCGCCGATCTGCCGAAGACGGCGGTCGGCAAGATCTACAAGAAAGCCCTGATCGATGAAGAGGCCGCCGCGCGCCAGCAGAATGGCACGGCGACCGATCCCAACAACAACTCGGATCCAAGCAAGGAGAAGACATCATGAAGGAAGCGGTGATTGTGGCCTATGCCCGTTCGCCCTTTCATTTCGCCAGCAAGGGCGCACTGGCCAAGGTACGGCCGGATGATCTCGCTGCCACGGTGGTGAAGGGCATTGTCGAGCGCGCCGGTATCGATCCCCAGGATATCGAGGATCTGCTGCTGGGCTGCGCCTTCCCCGAAGCCGAGCAGGGCCTCAACGTGGCGCGCCTCATCAGCCTGATCGCCGGATTGCCGATCACCGTCGCCGGCGCCACCATCAACCGCTTCTGCGGTTCCTCGATGCAGGGCATCCATGCCGCGGCCGGGGCGATCGCCATCGGCGCCGGCGATGTCTTCGTCTGCGCCGGCATCGAATCGATGAGTCGGGTACCGATGATGGGCTTCAACCCGCTGCCCAACCCGGCCTTGGTCGAGCGCATGCCCGCCGCCTATATCTCGATGGGCGATACGGCGGAGAATGTCGCCAAGAAATACCAGCTCAGCCGCCAGGAGCAGGAAGCCTTCGCCGTCGCCAGCCAGAAGAAGGCGGCGGCCGCCCACGAAGCTGGCAAGCTCAAGGACGAGATCATCCCGGTCAGTGCCGGCAAGGAAACAATCGACAGCGATGGCTGCATCCGCCCGGAGACCACGGCGGAGGCCCTCGCCGGGCTGAAACCAGCCTTCAACGCGGCCGGCACCGTGACGGCAGGTACCTCCTCGCCGCTGACCGATGGCTCGGCGGCCTGCATCGTCACCTCACTGGACTATGCCAAGGCCCATGGCCTGAAGCCGATCGCCAAGATCCGCTCTGTCGGTGTCGCCGGCTGCGCCCCGGAGATCATGGGTATCGGTCCGGTCGCCGCCACCAAGAAGGCGCTGATGCGTGCCGGCTTGACCGTCAAGGATATCGACATCATCGAGCTTAACGAGGCCTTCGCCTCGCAATCGCTCGCCTGTATCCGCGACCTGGAGCTGGACCAAGCCAAGATCAATCTCGATGGCGGCGCCATCGCCATCGGCCATCCGCTCGGCGCCACCGGGGCGCGCATCACCGGCAAGGCAGCCGCCCTGCTGAAGCGTGAAGGCAAGCAATTCGCACTCTCGACGCAATGCATCGGTGGCGGCCAGGGCATCGCCACCATCCTGGAGGCGATGTGATGGCGGACAGCAAGCCCGCACCGATCGCAAAAGCCTGTGTGATCGGTGCCGGCGTGATGGGCAGCGGCATCGCCGCCCAGATCGCCAATGCCGGTATTCCGGTGCTGCTGCTCGACATCCTGCCGAAGGACGCGACGCCCAGCACCCGCAATGCCATCGCCGAAGGTGCCCTCGTCAGGCTGCAGAAGACGGATCCCGCGCCGCTGATGTCGCCCAGCGCGGCCAAGCTGATCACCCCCGGCAATATCGATGACGATCTCGACAAGCTCGCCGATGTCGACTGGGTGGTCGAGGCGGTTCTGGAACGCATCGACATCAAGCAATCGCTTTACAAGAAGCTGATCGGCAAGCGCAAGCCGGGCTCGATCATCTCCTCGAACACCTCGACCATTCCACTCGCCCAATTGACCGAGGGCCTGCCCGACGAGCTCACCCGCGATTTCTGCATCACCCATTTCTTCAATCCGCCGCGTTACATGCGCCTCCTCGAAGTGGTCGGCGGGCCGAAGACCGATCCCGCCCAGCTCGCCCGCATCGCCCATTTCGGCGACGTCTCGCTCGGCAAGGCGATCGTGCACGCGAAGGATACGCCAGGCTTCGTCGCCAACCGGATCGGCGTCTATTGGATGCAGGCTGCCGTCATCCATGCCATCGATCTCGGGCTCAGCGTGGAACAGGCCGATGCCATCATGGGACGACCGATCGGCGCACCGAAGACCGGCATCTTCGCTCTCCTCGATCTCGTCGGCCTCGATCTCATGCCGCATGTCGATGCCTCCCTGGCAGCGTCATTGCCGCAGGGCGATGCCTATCTCGGCATCCGCCGCGATTTCCCGCTGCTGAAGCAGATGATCGCCGACGGCTATACCGGCCGCAAAGGCAAGGGTGGCTTCTACCGCCTCAACACCGCGGGCGGCGGCCGGGTCAAGGAATCGATCGATCTCAAGACCGGCAAATACGCAACCTCGACCACCGCGCGGCTGGAATCGGCCGATGCGGCGAAAGGCGGCCTGCGCACCCTGGTGACCCACACCGATATCGGCGGCCAATATGCCTGGAAGGTCCTGTCGGGCCTCCTGAGCTATGCCGCGTCATTGGTTCCGACTATTGCCGATGATATCGTTTCCGTCGACCAGGCGATGCGGACCGGCTTCAACTTCAAGCGCGGCCCGTTCGAGATGATCGACCAATTGGGTGCCGCCTGGTTTGCCGAAGCCTTGCAGAAGGACGGCAAGGTGGTGCCGCCGATGCTGACCAAGGCCGCCCAGGCCGGCGGCTTCTACAAGGTCGAGAATGGCAAGCTGCACGCGCTCAACACCGCCGGCAGCTATGAGCCGGTGAAACGCGCCGAGGGCGTGCTGCTCCTGAGCGACATCAAGCTTGGCGCCAAGCCGATCCTGAAGAACGGCTCGGCCAGCCTGTGGGATATCGGCGACGGTGTCGCCTGCCTGGAGTTCCACAGCAAGATGAACTCGGTCGATCCCGACATGCTGGAGCTGACCAAGAAGTCGCTCGATCATGTGGCCAAGAACATGAAGGCGCTCGTCCTTCATAACGAGGCCGAGAACTTCTCGGTCGGCGCCAATATCGGCCTCGCTTTGTTTGCCGCCAATATCGCCATGTGGCCGATGATCGACGACCTGATCGGCCAGGGCATTGCCGTCTATAAGGCGATCAAATTCGCCCCCTTCCCCGTGATCGGCGCACCGAGTGGCATGGCCTTGGGCGGCGGTTGCGAGGTGCTGTTGCATTGCGCCGCGATCCAGGCCCATGCCGAAAGTTATATCGGTCTGGTCGAAGTCGGTGTCGGTCTCATTCCCGGTTGGGGCGGCTGCGCCGAGATGCTGATCCGCTATCAGCCGCAGAGCCCGAAGGATCCCAAGGGTCCGATGCCGCCGGTGGCCCAGGCCTTCGAGACCATTTCGCTGGCCAAGGTGGCGAAATCGGCGGCGGAAGCGAAGCATCTCCGCTTCCTGCGCAAAGACGATGCCATCACCATGAATCGCGACCGGCTGCTTGCGGACGCCAAAGCCAAGGCTTTGGCCTTGCTGGCCGCAGGCTACCAGCCACCGAAGCCGGCGGAACTACGCCTGCCCGGCCCCAGCGGCAAGACGGCGCTCACCCTCGCGGTGGACGGCTTCGTCGCCCAGGGCAAGGCCCTCGCGCATGATCGCACGGTGTCGCTGGCACTCGCGGAAGCGCTGACCGGCGGCAGGACCGACTTCACCGAGGTGATCGGCGAGGACCAGATCAACAAGCTCGCCAAGCAGGGTTTCATGAACCTGCTGCATACGGGACCAACGCTCGCGCGCATGGAACACATGCTCTCGACCGGCAAGCCCTTGCGCAACTGAGGAGCCGACATCATGCCAGCTTATAACGCTCCCCTGCGCGATATCCGCTTCGTCCTCAACGAGGTGCTCAAGGTCGAGCAGCTCACCGAGATTCCGGACTTCGCCGATGCGACCCCGGATGTGATCGATGCGATCCTGGAAGAGGCCGCCAAATTCTGCTCCCAGGAATTGCAGCCGCTCAATCATCCCGGCGATGAGGAAGGCTGCCATTTCGACAATGGCACCGTCACCACGCCCAAGGGCTTCAAGGAAGCCTATGCGAAATTCGTCGAAGGCGGCTGGGCCGGCCTCCCTTGCGATCCCGCTTATGGCGGCCAGGGTCTGCCCAAGGCGATCAATTTCGCCGTCGAGGAAATGATCTGCTCGGCCAACCTCTCCTTCGGCATGTATCCGGGCCTCAGCAACGGCGCCTATAATGCGTTGCATCTCCATGGCACGGACGAACAGAGGCAGACCTATCTGCCGAAGCTTGTGAGCGGTGTCTGGTCCGGCACCATGTGCCTGACCGAGCCGCAATGCGGCACGGATTTGGGCCTGATCAAGACGCGGGCCGAACCGCAGGCCGATGGCAGCTACCTGATCACCGGCACCAAGATCTTTATCTCCGCCGGCGAGCATGATCTCACCGAGAACATCATCCATCTGGTGCTGGCGCGCATGCCCGATGCCCCTGCCGGCATCCGCGGCATCTCGCTCTTCGTCTGCCCGAAATTCCTGCCGGATAAAAGCGGCAATCCGGGCGAGCGTAACAAGGCTGCTTGCGGTGCCATCGAGAAGAAGATGGGCATCAAGGCGTCATCGACCTGCGTGATGAATTTCGATGGTGCCCGCGCCTGGCTGGTCGGTAAGCCGCATAAGGGCATGGCGGCGATGTTCACCATGATGAACACGGCGCGGCTCGCCGTCGGCATCCAGGGCCTCGGTGTCGCCGAGGCCGCCTATCAGGGCGCCGTCACCTATGCCAAGGACCGGCTGCAGATGCGCAGCCTTTCCGGCGTGAAGGCGCCGGACAAGCC
>DATMUQ010000605.1:0-3592 GCA_035563795.1 Terriglobales bacterium
GTTCGGTCCTGGGTTTCACCTTCCGCAGCTGGCATCGCCATGCCCGTTGGGCCTGGGCGAGCGGCCTCGCCATGATGCTCTCGACCATCACCGAGTTGCTGGTGCCGGTCTATGCCGGCAGGCTGATCGATGCGGTCGCAAGCGGTGGCGATCGGCAGGTTGCCCTTCATGCCGCCTTGATGGCGCTCGGCATGATGGTGCTGCTGGCCGCCATCATGCTGGTGCTGCGCCATCTCGGCTTCATGGCCATCATCCGCCTGACCCTGCGCGTCATGTGCGATGTCGGCGGCGATGCCTTTGCGCGGGTGCAGCGCTTTGCCAGCGACTGGCATGCCAATACCTTTGCCGGCTCGGTGGTGCGCAAGGTGACCCGCGGCATGTGGGCGCTCGATATGCTGGATGATACGCTGCTGATCGCCATGCTGCCGTCACTGGTGGTGCTGCTGGGCGCCACCTGCCTGCTCGGCTGGCGCTGGCCGGTGATGGGGGCGGTGATCTTCATCGGGGCAGTGGCTTTCGTGACGCAGACGGTGCTGATGTCGATCGCTTTTGTCGGCCCGGCGGCGCGGCTCTCCAATGCCTGGGATACAAAGGTCGGCGGCGCGCTCGCCGATGCGGTCAGCTGCAATGCCGTGGTGAAGGCCTTCGGCGCAGAGATCCGCGAGGATGACCGGCTGGCACGAGTGATGGCGAAGTGGCGCCGGCGCACGCATCGCACCTGGGTGCGCGGCACGACGAACGGCACGCTGCAGCTGGTCTCCTTGCTGCTGTTGCGCCTTGCGGTGGTCGGCGTGGCACTCTGGCTGTGGTGGCGCGGGGCGGCGACACCGGGCGATGTCACCTATGTCCTCACCAGCTATTTCGTGGTCCATGGCTATCTGCGCGATATCGGTGTCCATATCCGCGACATGCAGCGCTCGGTCAATGACATGGAAGAGCTGGTTGATATCCAGAATGAGCTGCCCACGATCATGGACCGGGCAGATGCACGGGATATCGCGATCAATGAGGGCAGGATCGAGTTCGACCGCGTCTGCTTCCATTATGCGGGCCATGACACACCGCTCTATCGCGACCTCTCGGTATCGATCGCGCCCGGCGAGAAGCTGGCTTTGGTGGGCCTGTCAGGTTCCGGCAAGAGCACCTTCGTCAAGCTGATCCAGCGCTTGCATGACATCCAGGATGGGGCGATCCGCATCGACGGCCAGGACATCGCCGCCTGCCGGCAGACATCGTTGCGGGCGCAGATCGCCATCGTGCAGCAGGAGCCGGTGCTGTTCCATCGCTCGCTGGCGGAGAACATCGCTTATGCCCGGCCGGCCGCCAGCATGGAGCAGATCATGCGCGCGGCAAAGCTTGCCAATGCGCATGACTTCATCATGCGATTGCCCAATGGATACAGTACCTTGGTTGGCGAACGCGGGGTCAAGCTGTCAGGCGGCGAAAGGCAGCGTGTGGCGCTGGCAAGGGCGTTCCTGGCCGATGCACCGATCCTGATCCTCGACGAGGCGACATCGAGCCTGGATTCCGAATCGGAAGCGCTGATCCAGGAAGCGACCGAACGCCTGATCGAGGGCCGCACCGCCATCGTCATCGCCCATCGCCTGTCAACCGTGCGCGCCTTGAAGCGCATCCTGGTGTTCGAAGAAGGCCGCATCATCGAGGAGGGCGATCATGCCGGCCTGGTACAGCGGCAGAACGGACGCTATCGCCGGCTGTTCGAGCGGCAGGTGCTCGGCTTGATCGATCCGGCGACAGAGGCGGTCGTCGCATAGCGAGAGGCGTATGCGCGGTTTTTTCCGCACATGCAAGGCAGATGAAATACGGCGTCGGCATCTTGTCGGCGCCGTATTTTTTTGTGCACAACGGTGCAGGAAATTTGTGTCACCGCGGGTGTGATCGCAGGCATTGTCATCTGCGGGTCATTTGGCGCAAAATAGCGCGGCGGGTTTTGGGGAAACGCCATGCTGGATATCGAACGCAACAAACCGGGCACGTCATCGACGGGCCACAACATCGCCGGCCTGTCCAGGGCCACCGGCAAGAATGCGGCAGCACTGATTGAGGAAGTCGACGGCCGACGGCAGCGCGTGATCTCGGCGCCGGCAACTGAAGTCGCCATTCGTGATGCACGCGACGACGATGCCGAGGGCCTGACGCGGATCGTCGCGGCCATCACCGCGGAATTCCCCGGCTGCATCTTCGATCTCGAGGCCGATTTTCCCGAATTGAAGCAGCCGAGAAGCAGTTTCGAAGCCGAAGGCGGCCGCTTCTGGGTGGCGGAATCACAGATGACCGGCCCGGGTTTTCGCACCAGCGAAATCGTCGGCTGTTGCGGCTTCCTGCCGGCCGATGATCCCGATGGTATCGAATTGCTGCGGGTCTATCTGCGCCCCGATCTGCGCGGTTCGGGCCTGGCGCTGAAGATGTTCAAGATCGTCCAGGCGGTCGCCCGCCAACGCGGTGCCGGCTTCATCGAGCTATGGACCGACAACCGCTTCAAGGCAGCCCAGCGTTTCTACGAAAAGCTCGGCTTCACCCGCCAGCCCGGCGAAAGGCTGCTCAACGACCGCAGCCGGTCGAGCGAATATCAGTATCTACTGAAGCTGAGCTGAGGCTCGGTCACATGTCACCAGAAAGCGCGGACAACTCCAGCAGCTGGTCGGAGCTGAAAAGTCGAGAAAACTGGAACAACCTTGCGATCATTGCCCTAGTGGGACTGATGTTGTTCGGGTGGATCGTCAGTAAGAGCGCGCTCAGTTTTTCACTGCCATGGGGAGATTTTTTCGCCTACGCTCTATTTGCGGTTGGCGAACTCGTCGGTTGTTACAGGCTGGCATGCATTATATGGCGAAATAGCAATTCGCTAAGCATTTGGGGCAAGCTGCGGCATGTTATTCGCGGCTTGAAACCATTGCTGCGGATCGCCACGCTGCTTCCGTTTGCAGCGGCCCTTTGGTGTCTCCGGGAAACTCTGTCGTCGGAAGGGTTCTCGCATACTTGGCCAAATATTGCCTTAGCCGTGGGAGATATCGGCTGGGCGTCCTTGGCCTTGGTCTGGCCCCTTTACATATCGAGATCAATCATTCTTTTGCCGGAGGACATCGCTGACCACGAGCAACGTCTTCAGGAATTTGTGGCGCGCTTACGATGGGCATGGCAAATTTCGGCGGTTGTCGGCGTGTTTATTGCGGCAAGCTACTTGCTGGTTCGGCTCGGCGTATCGCCATACTGGCGCGATCGGCTAGCCATAGGCCTCTATTTTTGTTTCTCATTAGTGGCAGGCTTGTTGGGGCGAAAGAACCCTGCATCTACCGCCGATAAACCGGCCGCCTGACATCGCTCGGCGCCAAGGCTGCTTCGACGATCGCCGCCGCGTCAATCCGATACCGCGCATAGAGATCTTGGATGGTGCCGGTCTGGCCGAAATGCTCGACGCCGAGCGCCTGTACATTGTGGCCATGGACGCCGCCGAGCCAGGAGAGGGTGGTCGGATGACCGTCCAGCACCGTGACGAGGCGGGCCTTGGCTGCGAGCGGCATCAGTAATTCCTCGATGGTTGAGAGCGCTGCCGGATCGCCATGCTGGCGGG
>DATMUQ010000606.1:0-4222 GCA_035563795.1 Terriglobales bacterium
GGAAGCTAGTATCTCATCACCGTCCCGATAGGTGAAGGCGAGCTTGTCGCCCGCCACCTGATGTTCGAGCACCAAGGTGACCACCTGTCCGGGCTGCATCAGGCGGCGGAACTTCACCTGCAACGACCGGACGACCCCATCGCCGATCTGCAAATGGCGCTGCGCCAGCCGCGCGGCCCAGTCCACCAGGGCCACGCCCGGTACGATCGGCAGGCCGGGGAAATGCCCGTCGAGCTGGGGCAGAGCCGGATCGACATAGAGATCGAGTTCCAGGCGGATGGCGCCATTTCCGGCTTTGTCGTAGCGGCGATCGCGGATCTGCGGTTCATCCCCCGCCCCTGCGGTTTCTGCCAGCGGTCCATCGAACAAGGCGAGCAGATCGGCGCGGCGTCGCTTGCCCATGGCCTGGGCCGGGATCGCGGTGACAAAGCGCCAGCGTTTCGGCAGGCTAGCGGGCTCCAGCGTCCCGGCGAGGCGACGCCGCAGGGCCTGACCTAGGCGGAAGGCCCCGTTTTGCTGCAATTCTTCTATCCCGGCCGGATCAAGCTGAATAACGGCTGCGAGCCGCGGCTGCCCGTCATCGATCACCAGTGCCGCTGCATCGGCAATACCCGCCAGCTGCCGCAGCGATTGCTCGACGGCAGTGAGACTGATCCGCTTGCCTTCGATCTTGCAGATATCATCGGCACGCCCCAGCGCATGGAAACGGCCATCAGCTTCGAGCGTGATCAGATCCGCGCCCAGAAAGGGCTGCTCTTCGATGAAGGGAGAAGACACAAGCAAGCGCCCATCCGCATCCGCCGTGACTACCACGCCCGGCAATGGCGACCAGGGCAGGTCTGCTTGTGCGGTCACAGCAGAAGAGGCATTCCAGTCCCGCACGGCAATAGCACCGGTTTCCGTGCTGCCGAAAATCTCGGTCGGTGCTCGCCCCAGCACAAGACGGGCTTCCGCTGCAGCCGCGGCCGGCAAGGCGGCACCGGCGGACAAGACCAAGGCGGGATGCCGGTTCGCTTCCAGCGGCGGGAACCCGGCCAGCCTGGTGAGATGAGCCGGGCTGGTGACCAGCACCGCGGAAGCGAGGTCGGCAGCGAAGACGTCTTCCCAGAACAGATAGGGCTGGCGATTGAACGGCCGCCTCGAGAGCAACGGCCAGACCAGGCTGAAGGTCAGGCCATAGAGATGATGATGCGGCACCGTGGCATGAACCTGGCTGCCGGCCGGCAATAGCGGTGCCAGCAGGCTCTCGATGGTCTGTGCCTCGCGTTCAAGCTGCTCCAGCGATTTGCTGATCCGCTTCGGCGCACCGGTCGACCCGGAGGTGAAGAGATCAAGCCGGCATTGTCGGGGATCGAACCGCGCCCAGCCGTCGGTCGCAGCGACCTCATCACCAGCGGCAGCAACGCCGAGCTGGATCGCCCGCGGATCGTCCGCTGGTGGCTGGTCGGTGATCAGTATCTCGTCGGTGCGGCGATAACTTGCCCCGCCCTCCGGCCGCAAGGCGGGCGCCAGTGCAGCTTTGGCACCAGTTACAAACAACGCGGCCAGCCCTACCGCAGTCCAATAGCCGTCGGCGCAAGCGAGCAATCCCGCCTTGCAGGAAAGAGCTTCAAGCCACGCTGCCGTATGTCCAACATCCCGGTGGAATTGCGCCAGGTCGACAACGGCGCCGGTGCGATCGAAAGCGACGATATCGGCTGCCGGCCGGGATCCGGCAAGCACGTCACGCATCGTTCCCACGGTCATTGCCGCGACCGGTAAGCGGGAACAAGATGGCGGACAGCGACCTCGCTGAGGAAGAGAGCGGCCATGACGAGATAGGAGATGAGGCCGGTCCACATCGCCCAGATGGCGAGACTACCCCAGATCGCGAGCGTCGCGGAAATCAACGCATTGATGACCAGCCAGGCAGTCCAAATCATGGTGACCTTGCGGCAATAGAGGATCGCCGCCGGTGTCAGATCATTGGACCTGATGCGGGCGAAGCGCTCGATCAGGCTGGGACCGAAACGCAGTGACCAGGCAAAGACACAGGCGGCTGCAGCACTCATCAGCGTCGGATAGGCTTTTTCGGCGAAGTCGGCATCGAGCGCCGCCGTGACGATCAGCATGCCGACCATCGCCAAGAGCGGCAGACGCCAGAGCCGCGCCACGCCCGATTGCAAGGTCACCAGTCGCAGGATCAACAGCGCCAAGGCAATCAGCACGAAGCTGCGCGCGGAGATGCTGCCGCGCGAAAAATACACGGCAAAGGGATAGCCGATGCCCAGCACCGTCCCGACTGCCAGCAGAAGCTTGGCGGATCTATTCTGCCAGAATGCTTTCGACACGATCGATCACATCGCTGACACGGCGGACGGTTTTGAATTCCTCCGCCTTGAATTTGCGCTGGGTAAATTGTTGCAGTTTGACGATCAGGTCGACCGCATCGATGCTGTCGAGATCGAGATCCTCATAAAGCCGCGCCTCCATCGTGACCTTCTCCGTCGGCACTTCGAACATATCGACGAGATAGCCTTGCAAGGTCGTGAAAATCTCTTCGCGCGAATGCATTGCCTTATTCTCCCCGCAGCGACTGGATGAATTTCGCCAAGCTGCGGACATTCGCAAAATGCGCCTTCACCTCATCCGTAATGGTTTCGATCTTGATTCCGTATGCCTTGCGGATCGCAACACCCAGTTCCAAGGCATCGATGGAATCAAGTCCCAGCCCTTCATTGAAGAGCGGCTCCTCGCTATCGATCTCCGTCGCCTGGATCCCATCAAGTTTCAGCGTCTTGATGATGAGTTCCTTGAGCTCGTACTCGAAATCAGCCAATTGCAAGTCTTTCCCCATAATGAGCCTCGACCTGCCGCACCAGCGCCCGCGCCGCTTTCGGGCGCTCGGCATGCTGCAACAGGTCATCTGTCGTCAAATATTCATCGACCGTTACCCGAAAAACCGGTCGCCGCGTCGGGACGCGCCACCACGGCTCACCTTTGGTCATGGTCAAAGGTTTGCAGGTGATTGTGACCAGTTGGATCGGTGCCTTCGTCAGCAAGGCGATATTAGCAAAACCGCGCTGGAAACGAGGCGGTTCCCCTGGCCGGGTGCGGGTCCCCTCGGGGAAAATAATGAGATTGTCACCCATGGCAAGGCTATTGCGACAGGCCTCCAGCAGCGCCGCCGAATCCAGATCATTGGGAATATAGCCACAAACCCGCACCAGCCCACCGAGATACCGGCTGTGCCAGAGCTGGTGTTTGACGATGCACTGGGTGCGCGGGATCGAGGCCATCAGGACGACGACATCGAGGATGGTCGGATGATTGGCGATCACCAGGCTGCCGCGCAGCCGGGAGAATTTGTCGGCACCCTCGACTTCGATCCGGATCGTACCCAGGGCCTGGATCAAAGCGAGGTAGACGCGGAAAAAGCGGTGAATGGCATATTGGGCCTGGCGACTGCCGGCTGTGCGGTCCCCGGTGCGCAACCGCTGACGGGCGGCAATGAGGGGAAGCACGGTCAAGGCACCGACCGCACCGCCGCCAAAAATCAGGGCGAAGCCAAGTCCGGTGCCGAACAGGCGCCAGGCGCGATCAAGGACGCGCAACACGACGCAGCACCCAGGTCTGTGTATCGCCGGTCAAGGACGTCTCGGCGGAATCGGAGAGAAAAAAATCGAGGAAATTTTGGCCAAGCGGAATGGCTGTGTCATCCCTGGATGCCGCGGGCACTTCCGGTGGCCGCATCTCGAGGCTGAAGCGGTGCGCTGCCCTGGCATCCGCTTCACTATCCGCATCGATCTCCAGCACCACGATCAGCGGCAACCCCGCCTCATCGGGCTCCTGAAACTTACTGTAGAGCTCCGGCAACGGCTCGTCATAGGCCACCAGCAAGGCGGATCGCCCTGGCTGCTCGATACAGAAAGCGACCGCCTCCAAGAGCCCATAGCCGAAGGTATCGCGCGCGGCAGAGATGGTCGTATGGCCTTCCTTGTTGCCGGCCTGGATCGACAGCAGCCCGGCCAAGGCGTGATGCACCGACAGGCTGAAATCGGCCGGGGATGGCAGCGCCCGGTTATGCAGATCCTCGAGGATGCGCAAGGTGGTGGCAAATTCGCCATGGCGCGAGGCAAAGACATAGCGCGCCTGTTGCGCCCCAGGCAGCGCCAGAGCTGCGCCGACGATCTTCTGCCCGAAACTGCTCATGCGCCGCCGCAGCATCATTGGCAAGGCGGCC
>DATMUQ010000607.1:0-3397 GCA_035563795.1 Terriglobales bacterium
CGGCGCCACGCTTTCCGGCCAGGCAAAGTCGATGCGCGCCTTGTCCTGGGCGATATGCGCGCCGGTCTTCTCCACACCTTGCAGGCTGCGATAGGCGAGCTCTAGGACGATCTCGGCAGCGAAATGCAGCCGCATCAGACGGTAGCGGCGTTCCCAGTCGATGGTGACCGTGACGCTGTCGCCGGCCTGCAGGCCATGATCCGTCGCCAACCGATAGCGGATGGTGTCGCCATCCTTGCGCGCCTCGAGCACATCATGCCCGCCGATCGTGCCCTTGTCGCTCTCCTGGCCGCCCGAGAAGGCATAGAAGATCGTCTCCGCCAGGGTCACGATCTCGCCCTCGACTGACGCGATCCTGGTCTCCAGACTGGTCAGATAGGGCTCCGTCCAGAAGCGGTTGATGGTGGCGGCAGGCACCTCGTGCAATCCTCTATCTTGTCCGGCTACATGCCCCAACGCAGGGCAGCCGTATGGACCGGCTCATCCCATAATTTGAACTGCTGATCGTCCAAGGTGGTCACGGTCAGCGAGCAACCTGCCATTTCCAGCGAGGTCACGTAAGAGCCGACCAGCGACCGCGCCACCTTGACGCCCTTATCGGCAAGCTGTCGCCGGGCAGCATGATACATCAAATACAGCTCCATCAGCGGCGTACCGCCGAAACCGTTCACCAGCAGGACCGCCGCACTGCCCGCCTTCGGCTGCAGGTCACCGACGATGGCACCAATCATCTCCTCGGCAATGGCATCAGCGCTGGCGAGCTTGACGCGGCGACGCCCCGGCTCGCCATGGATGCCCACGCCCATCTCCATCTCGTCCTCGCCGAGGGTGAAGGTCGGCTTGCCGGCGGCCGGCACGGTGCAGCTGGTCAAGGCAACACCCATCGAGCGGCTCTGCGCATTTATCTGGTTGCCGAGCGCCTGGATCTCCGCCAGCGAGGCACCTTTCTCCGCGGCAGCGCCGATGATCTTCTCCACGATCACCGCACCGGCGACACCACGGCGTCCGATCGAATAGGTGGATTTCTCGACCGCCACATCGTCATCGACAATGATGGTTGCGACCTCCCCCGGGGCCATGTCGGCGGCCATCTCGAAATTCATCCGATCGCCTTCGTAATTCTTGATCAGCAGCAGGCAGCCGGCCCCCTGGTCGACTTCCGTCATGGCAGCCGCCATCTGATCCGGTGTCGGCGAGGTGAATACCTGGCCCGGACAGGCGGCATCCAACATGCCATGGCCGACAAAGCCGGCATGCAGCGGTTCATGGCCGGAACCGCCGCCGGAAATCAGCTGCACCTTGCCGGCCTTCAACTGCTTGCGGCGAACGAACTTACGCCCGGCAGCCAGTTGCAGGATATCGGCATGCGCCTCCGCAAGACCGTCCAGGCTTTCCGCCAGCACCGTGTCCACGGAATTGATCAGCTTTTTCATCTGCCTCCCCTTTCTTGCATGCCTCCAGCTTTGACTGCCGGTTCGGCGCCCTGTCAGATCATCTCATTCAGATCACGTAATTTCGCTAAGCTTGCCGACCTTGAGCGCGATGTCGCCGATCAGCTTGTCCAATGCCTGGTTCTTCTTGTCATCCCCGAGATCGGGCAGATAGACCGTCACCGGCCGCAAGCGATGTTCCTTATGGTGATGCTGGCGATGCCGCTGCAGCCGACCCGGATGGGCTGCGGCATAGGCATCGAGAAAGGCATCCCGATCATGATGCGAGAACAGGCAGACCTCGAAAATGACATCGAGATGCTGCGGCGGAATCGGTGTCGGATAGGCCGGGCTGGCAATCTGCGAGACGAAGCTGCGATTCTTGGCGAGGGCCGCCGCCAGACGTTGGCGCGTGCCCGATGGCCGATTTTCCAGCACCTGCGCCAGGATCTGCTTATAAGCCGCAACGGCGGAATTTGCCGTGCCCGACGACTCCCCTTCCGCACCAGAGACAGCGATCGTCTCCGCCCTGCTCTTTTCCGTCTTTGGCCTGTCTTTACTCATCAGCCATGTACCCTGCCAGATCGACTTGCGGCTGGATCGCCGCCCGCCGGCATCTTGCTCATGCCAATCGTATCGACGCAACCGCCGCCTTGACGCGCCCGACGGCCGCCGGTGCCACCGACAAGATCCGCAGCCCGGCCTGCAACAGCAGCGGCACCAGCCGCGTCTCCGCCGCGGCATCACCGCATAGGCTGACCTCGAGCCCCGCCTGCCGCCCATAGGCCGCCGTATTGGCGATCAGTTTCAAAACGGCGGGATCGCCGGCATCGCCGAGGCCGGCAACGCTGTCGAGGTCACGTGCCGCCGCCAAGGTATATTGGGTCAGATCATTCGAACCGATGGAATAGAAGGCCGCTGCAAAGCGCTCCGGCATCAGCGCCGTGGACGGCACTTCGACCATGATCCCCAGCGGCGGCCGGGCATGGGGAATGCCTGCTGCCTGCAGCTCGGTGACGGCTTCCTCCAGCAGCTGGCGTGACGCTTCGAGTTCACGCGGCACGCTGACCATCGGCAGCATGATCTTGAGATTGCCATCCACCGCCGCCCGGCACAAAGCGCGCAACTGGATCTTGAAGACATCCGGGCGCGCCAGCGACAGGCGCAGGCCACGCAGCCCGAGGAACGGATTGCTTTCGCCGATGGTCAGCCCGGCGATCGGCTTGTCGCCACCGGCATCGAGGGTGCGAATGGTGACCGGTCGGCCCTGCCCCCATTGCACCATCCGGCGATAGATCCCGAACTGTTCCTCTTCATCCGGCAAGCGTCCGTTCTGGGGGAACAGAAACTCGGTCCGCACCAGACCGATCCCGTCACAGATCGCTGGATCGAGCCCATCGAGGTCAGCGAGGCCGGCGATATTGATGAGTATCCTGATATCGCTACCATCAGCGGTGCGACCCGGTTTCAGGCGGAAGGTCTCGGCCTGGATCAACTCGGCTTCCACCTGCGCCTGGCGGACCTCGCTATCCTTGCGGGTTGTAGCATCCGGCGCGATGGCGATGCGGCCGGCTTCCGCATCGACGATGATGGGTGTTCCCGCGGCGACCGAACTGACATCCATCGACAGCCCGACCACCATGGGGACGCGGCGCATGCGCGCCAGCATGGCCACATGGCTGGAGGCGCTGCCCTTGCTCAGCGCGATGCCACCACCCCGGCTCCAATCCTGGCTCAAGAACAGCGACGGCGTCAGATCATCCCCAAGCAGGATGGCACCAGCGGGCACCGGCACCACTGCCTCGCCGCGCAAATGGCGCAAGACGCGGTCGCGCATATCGCTGAGATCCGCGGTGCGGGCCTTAAAATAATCGTCATCCGAAGCGCTGTAATCGGCGATCTGTGTGTCGAGCGCAGCAGCCCAGGCAAGATCGGCTGCAGTGCCGTCGGCGATAGCCGCGAAAGCC
>DATMUQ010000608.1:0-3083 GCA_035563795.1 Terriglobales bacterium
CCACTGACAAGCCGGCAGCGGAAATCGCCGGCCCCGAAGCGCCCGCCACCGAAACGTCTGCCGCTGGGACCTCAGACCATCAGACCGAAGTCAATCCCGCCGTGGCTGCCTTTGCGCCGGGCGGATCGGCGACGCGCCTGCCGGAGATCGACGAGATCGCCCCGGCGGTCGATGGCGATCTGCGCGACACACCGGTTGAAGCCGGCCATGACGAAGAGCTGCGGCGCGCCAGTGCTGCGACCCTCGCTGCCGAGGGCGATGAGGCCATCAAGAAAATCAAGCCTGAGCAAGAAGTGAGTAAGACCTCGTGACTGGCGCCGAAGAAGACAAGAAGATGCCCCTGCTGGAGCATCTGATCGAATTGCGCGGCCGTCTGCTGTGGTGCCTGGTCGGCTTCGTGATCGCCTTTCTTGTCTGCTTCTATTTCGCCCAGCCGATCTTTGATTTCCTGTCGGCGCCGTTGCTCAAGGCCATGCAGGACAACAAGGTCTCCGAGCAGCAGCTGCGCGTCATCTATACCGATGTCACGGAAGTCTTCTTCACCCAGGTCAAGGTGGCCTGCTTCGGCGCGGCCTTTGTCGCCTTTCCGCTGATCGCCAGCCAGATCTGGATGTTCGTGGCGCCCGGCCTCTACAAGCATGAGAAGAACGCCTTCCTGCCGTTCCTGGTGGCGACGCCGATCATGTTCCTGATCGGGGCGGCTTTCATGTTCAAGGTCATCCTGCCGCTGGCGCTGCACTTCTTCCTGCATTACCAGCGCGCCGGTGGCGATGGCACCCTGTCGGTCCAGCTCGAGGCCAAGATCAGCGAATACATCTCGATCCTGATGCGCCTGATCATTGCTTTCGGCGTCTGTTTCGAGCTGCCGGTGCTGCTCAGCCTGCTCGCCAAGGTCGGCGTCGTCAGCGCCCAGACCCTCAAGGACAAACGGCGCTACGCCATTGTCATCGTCTGCGTCGTGGCAGCACTCTTCACCCCGCCGGATGCCCTCAGCATGCTGAGCCTGGCGGTGCCGATGATCCTGCTTTACGAGGTCTCCATCTGGCTTGCCGTCCTCATTGAGAAGAAGCGGGACAAGGCGGACCTGGATGGCGGTGACGAGGGCGATACCGGCGGTGGCGCGGTAACCCCGGCCTGATCCTTCCTTTCGGCGGTGGCGCTGTGGTCCCGGGCCATCAAACCTGCCCGGGGCGCCGATTTTCGCCGCCGGAAATGCCTCGCTCTGCTTTACGGAATCGGCCCTTCGCCCTATAAGTGAATCGTGGATTCCTCAGTGGGCGAAAAGACGTAAATGTTTGACGTTAAATGGATTCGTGACAATCCGGCGGCTTTCGATCAGGGGCGCGCCCGGCGCTGCCTGGCGCCCCTGTCGGCCGAGGTGATCGAGCTCGATGCCAAGCGCCGGACGGCGCAGACCGCCTGGCAGGAAATGCAGGCCAAGCGAAATGAGCTCTCCAAGCAGATCGGCCAGCTGAAGGCCAAGGGCGGCGATGCCGCTGCGGTGATGGCCGAGGTTGCCGGGCTCAAGGACCGCATGGCCGAGGTCGAGGTCGAGGAGCAGAAACTGGGGGCCGCCCTCGACGACCTGTTGATGAGCCAGCCCAACCTGCCGGCCGCCGATGTGCCGGATGGCCCCGATGAGAGCGCCAATCGGATCGAGCGCACGGTGGGCGCGCCGCGCAATTTCAGTTTCGCCGCCAAGCAGCATTTCGAGCTGGGCGAGGCGCTGGGCCTGATGGATTTCGAGGCGGCGGCCAAGATCTCCGGCGCCCGCTTCGTCGTGCTGCGGGGTGCGCTCGCCCGGCTGGAACGGGCCCTCGCCCAGTTCATGCTGGATCTCCATACCGGCGAGAACGGCTATACCGAGGTGGCGCCGCCCTACCTGGTGCGCGACAACGCCCTCTACGGCACCGGCCAGTTGCCCAAATTCGCCGAGGACCTCTTCGTCACCAAGCAGGATCTGTGGCTGATCCCGACCTCGGAAGTGCCGCTCACCAACCTCGCCAATGACATGATCATCGACGAGGCGGAACTGCCGCATCGCTATACCGCGCTCACCCCCTGCTTCCGCTCGGAAGCCGGTGCCGCCGGCCGCGATACCCGCGGCATGATCCGCCAGCACCAGTTCCATAAGGTCGAGATGGTGTCGATCGCCCATCCCGACGAGTCCGAGGCCGAGCACCAGCGCATGACCGCCTGCGCCGAAGAGGTGCTGAAGCGCCTGGGCCTGCCTTACCGGGTGATGGCGCTCTCCACCGGCGATATGGGTTTCTCGGCGCAGAAGACCTATGACATCGAGGTCTGGCTGCCGGGCCAGAATGCCTATCGCGAGATCTCCAGCTGCTCGAATTGCGGCGACTTCCAGGCCCGCCGCATGAAGGCGCGCTGCCGCAAGGCCGGCGAGAAGGGCACCCGTTTCGTCCACACCTTGAACGGTTCCGGCCTCGCGGTCGGCCGCACCCTGGTCGCGGTGCTGGAAAACTATCAGCAGGAAGATGGCTCGATCATCGTGCCGGAAGTATTGCGGCCCTATATGGGCAAGATCGAGGTCATCGCCCGTGCTTAAAGCCCCGCTTAATCTCAAGAAGGCCCGCATTCTCGTCAGCAACGATGATGGCATTCACGCTCCAGGCCTCAAGGTGCTGGAAAAGGTTGCCCGCGCCCTCAGCGACGATGTCTGGGTGGTGGCGCCCGAGAGTGACAATAGCGGCGCCTCGCATTCCTTCACCGTGCGCCGCCCGCTGCAGGTGCATAAGCTCGGCGGCCAGCGCTTCGCCATCTCCGGCACGCCGACCGATTGCGCCCTGGTCGGCATCAATCACCTGATGAGCGACCGCAAGCCGGACCTCGTCCTCTCCGGTGTCAATCGCGGCGCCAATCAGGGCGAGGATGTGATCTATTCCGGCACCGTCGCCGTCGCCATGGAAGCTGCCATGTTCGACATCCCGGCCATTGCCATGAGCCAGATCCGCCATGGTGACAACGTGCCCTGGCAGACCGCGGCGGCCTATGCGGAGACCGTTATTCGCCGCCTGGTCACTGTCGATTGGCCGCGTGGTGTCCTGATGAATGTCAATTTTCCC
>DATMUQ010000609.1:0-6425 GCA_035563795.1 Terriglobales bacterium
GATGAGCGGCTGGTACCTTTTGCGGTAGATCGGTTCCGGCGTAATCAGCCGGTCGTTGAATCCGCCATCGTCCTCGCCCCCAATCCTTGAACAGATATCCCATGGCGAAGAAAGCAACCAGCGGCAAGAAGACGGAAAAGGCGGGGCAGGGGGCAACCCCCATCCTGCCGCAGCAGCCGGGTGACTATTTCATCGGTGGCATGATCCGCCAGCGCCGCAAGGAGCTCAACCTCACCCTGGAAGCTGTCGCCACCGCTTCGGGTGTCGCGACCAGTTTCCTGAGCGAGATCGAGCGTGACCAGTCCTCGCCCTCGGTGGCGACCCTGATCAAGCTCTGCACCGTGCTGGGCATCCCGGTGGGGTCGCTGTTCCAGAGCAGCCAAGCGGTGGTGGTGCGGGCCGACGCGCGCGAGCGCATGCGCTATGGCGGCCAGAACATCGCATATGAGCTGCTGACCTCCAAGACCGCCACCAAGCTTGCCGGCATCTGGGGACAGTTGGAGCCGGGTGCCAGTTCGGGCGCGGATTTCCATGCGCTCGAAGCCGAGGAGCAGCTGGTTTTCGTCATCGACGGCACCATGACCATGTTATTCCAGAATGAGGAGATCGAGTTGCTGGCCGGCGACTCCCTGACCTTCGATCCGCGCCGGCCTCATCGCTATTACAACCCGTCGAAGACCAAGGTGGCGACGGCGATCTGCATCATCACGCCGCAGCCACGCTGACAGAGTCGAGATCGCGGTTACATGGTGTAGTTGAGGGCGAGCCTGCCGCCATCGGCATATATCGTCTGACCCGTGATGTAGGAGGAATCGTCGCTGGCGAGGAAGGAGGCGATGGTTGCCACTTCATCCGGGTCGCCACAGCGCCCCAGGGGCGTGCGCGACATAACTTTCTCGCGGAGGGCGTCATCGACCAAGATCGCGCGCGCGAGATCCGTCAGGATGGTGCCCGGGCCGATGGCGTTCACACGGATATTATGTGGCGCCAGCGCAACCGCCAGGACCCGGGTCAGCTGGTTCAAGCCGCCTTTGGAAACTGCATAGGGGATCTGGGTTGGGTTTGCCAGCAGGGCATTGACCGACGACATGTTGACGATGGCGCCGCTGCCCCGCGGCATCATATGCTTTGCGATCTGCTGGGAGGCGAGGAGCGCCGATTTCAGATTGATCGACATGACGCGGTCGAAATCCGCTTCATCCAGCTCCGTAAGCGATGCCGTATGGGGAACGCCGGCATTGTTGACGAGGATGTCGACATTGCCGAGCTCTTCGATCGCCTGTGCGATCATGCGATCGATATCCGTCCGCCGCGATACATCCGTCTTGCACGAGCCGCATTTCAGCTCGCGGGCCATTGCCGCCAGTTCGTCGCCGGCGATATCCGCCAGGAAGACCTTGCAGCCTTCAGCCTTGAAACGTCGCGCGATGGCCTGGCCGATGCCTTTCGCCGCCCCGGTAATAATCGCTGTCTTGCCCTCGAGCTTCTTAAAGATCGCAGCCATGTTACGTCATTCCTCTGGTGGATTTGTGATAAGAGACGCCGAAGCATTCACTGATGGGCGTCGCGGTTTCAGATGTCTGGCGCCAGTGCCTGGGCGATGAGCTCCTGTTGATCGGCATCGTGCCTGATGTGAAAACTGCCTGCCGGCGATGAGGATTCCGGCCGCGCAATGCAGCGGACCTGCAAGCCGGCCAGGCCGGCACCGGAGAGAGCTTTCTCCAGCTTGCGGTCGAGATAATTCCAGGCCCCCATATTGACCGGCTCCTCCTGGACCCAGGTCACCTGGGTCGGGCGCCACCGGCACAGCACTTCTGCAAGTTCGGTCGCCGGGAAGGGATACAGCATTTCCAGGCGAATGACGCCGACATCATCCTGGCCGGATTGTGCAGCCGCCCGTTCGAGCTCATAGGCAATCTTCCCGCTGCAGAGGATCGCATGGCGCTTCGGCGCGTTCGCCGCGATGACCGGGCGGAAGGCGGTTCCGGGCGCGAAGTCGTCGATAGTCGAGATTGCAGCCGGATGGCGGAGCAGCGACTTGGCGCTCAGGATGAAGAGCGGCTTCGGATCCACACGCCCAACCTGGCGACGCAGCAGGTGGAAATAGTTCGCGGGCGTCGAGGGATGGGCAATCTCGACGTGATCATTGGCCGCCATCTGCAGCAGGCGCTCCGGGCGCGCGGAAGAGTGTTCCGGTCCCTGGCCCTCCAGGCCGTGGGGCAGCAAGACAACAAGGGCGCTTCGGTGGTCCCATTTGGCCCGCCCGCTGAAAATGAACTGGTCGAGAATGATCTGGGCGCCATTGGCGAAGTCGCCAAATTGGGCTTCCCACATGACCAGCCGGTCCGGCCGCTCCAGGCTATAGCCGTATTCGAAGCCAAGGACGCCATATTCACTGAGCGGGCTATTGATGACCTCGAGCTGTGCCTGCGCGCGGGCCAGGTGGTTCAGACTGAGATGCCGTTCACCTGTCTCGATATCGGAGATTGCGAAGTGCCGATGCGAAAAGGCACCCCGCACGATGTCCTGTCCGGTAAAGCGAATGCCGGTTCCGTCCAGGAGTATGGAGCCAAGCGCAAGCGCCTCCGCGAGAGGCCAGCCGATGCCTGTCTCCGCGGCGATAGCGCGCTGCCGCAGGATCTTGTCGATTTTCGGTTCGAGACTGAAGCCGGTGGGAACCTTGGCGAGTCCGGTAAGCAGAAGCTGGAGGCGATCGTGATCAATACCCGTTTCAAACTGGCGACGCTGTTCTGCATTGGCCGGAGGGTTGTTTGTGAAGGCTGCATTCGGTCGATAATTCCCGGCCTCGGCAAAGGCATTCTGGAGTGCCGCTTTTGTCTCCATGCGCCTCTCATCGACCTCAGCCGATGAGACAAGGTCATTTCCGATGGCCTCATCACAGGCGCGCATTGCCAGAGTGGGGTGGTTGTCGATGCGCTTGTATAAGAGCGGTTGGGTGAACCGTGGCTCATCGATCTCGTTATGCCCCCCGCGGCGATAACAATTGATGTCGATGACGGCATCCCTGTTCTGGCTCTGCCTGAATGCCACGGCGAGATCGGCGGCTTTCAAGCCTGCATCCAGACGGTCACCATTGACATGCAGGATGAGGCTGTCGATCGCCTTCCAGGGACCGGTGCAGTATCGCGACGTCCGAGCCTCGTCAGGTTCCGTCGTAAACCCGATCTGGTTATTGATCACGATGTGTACTGTGCCGCCGACAGAAAAGCCAGCGGGGCCAGCCAGCTGCAGGCATTCCGCGACGACGCCCTGCGCGGCCACGCTGGCATCGGTATGCAGTATAATGGGGAGAACCCGGCGCCGATCTTCAAAGCGATCCTGGCGGGCCCGGGCGAGACCAAGGGCGACGGGATTGACCGCTTCGAGATGCGAGGGGTTGGCACAGATGGTCATGCGCACGGCGTGACCGTTTACGCCGTATTGGTGATCGAGGCCCAAATGATAGGGAACGTCAGCGGGAAGGCGCATATCCGCAGGAAACGGATGGAGCCCTTTGAACTCGGCAAACAACTCTCTCAGATCTTTACCGAGAACATTGCCGAGGAGATTGAGGCGGCCACGATGCATGGTGCCGATGACGATGTCGGTGACACCGTCTTTGACCGCCTCGCCGATGATCCGGTCCAGCACGGGGAGAACGAGCTCGCCGCCTTCGATCCCGAAGCGCTTCTTGGCCGAAAACTTCACCGCCATGAAGGCTTCGAATTCATCGGCAGCGACGACCAGGCGGAGCGCGCGTTTGCGCGCCTCCGCATCCGGCACCGGCATTTCCTCGAATCGCGAAAAGAGCCATTGCGTGAGCTTCGCGTCGTCAATATGCGCCGCCTCAATCGCCAATCCATCGGCGTAGCACTGGCGCAACAGCTCGATGTCGGTACCGCCGGTTTGAAAACGCACGGCCGCCCGGTCGATTGCCTCGAGCTCTCCCTCAATGAAGGTCCAGAGCTCCTCCATGTCTGGCGCAGCGTCGACCGACGCCAGGGGATTCACCAGGGGATTGATCCGGGCATGAAGATGGCCGTTCCGGCGAAACCAGTGCACCAGGGCACTCAGCCGGGATGAGGTGCCGCGCAGCGGCTGGGTGGCATCGAGATCGCGCAACACGTCGAACACGTGACGCCAGCCCGGATCGATCGATGCGGGATCGCGCCAATATTGTGCCTCCAGCGACTCGATATAGAGGGCACTCACTGCGCCAAAGGGCGATCTCGCGCTGCTCACCAGGTACCTGCCCACATCGTCTTTGGTCCGCTCGTGGGGGACTTCTGCCTGCGGCGTCCGCCTCCATTTACGAAATTCGACCCATGGTAGCGGCGGGTCGGCGCTTATTGCAGATAACTGGGCTTTGTATCAGGTATAAGTAACGGGCATAGGAGGTAGGACATGGAGCTGCTTGAACTGCGCTACCTTGATGAGGTTGCCGATGCGGGCAGCTTCTCCAAGGCGTCCATCCGGATCGGCATCACGCAACCCGCCTTGAGCCGGCAGATCGCGAAGCTGGAACAGGAGCTGAAGACCCAGCTGTTCTATCGCCATGGCCGCGGTGTTGCCCTGACGCCGGCCGGGCTCAAGCTGCGCGAAGTGGCACGGCCTATCCTCAACCAGCTCTCTGAATTGAAGCGGGAAATCGTCGAGCAAAGTGCCGGAGCGGTGGGGCAGGTCTCCTTTGGGGTGCCGCCCTCTCTCGGCGCGACGCTGGTTGCCCCGCTGGTCCGGCGATTTCGCGCCGCCTATCCCAATGCGACACTCAGGGTGTACGAAGCCTTCAGCAGCACGGTGCTCGAATGGGTCGAGAGCGGTCGGCTGGACCTGGCCGTCCTTTATGACTCCCGGCGGTCGCCCGGGCTCATCGTCTCGCCGCTTTTGCTGGAGGATCTGTTTTTCATCGAAGCAGCCGATGCCGGTCCCGAGGCGCCGGCGACATTGACGCTCGATGCCCTGATCGAAACCCCGCTCATTCTGCCCGGTCCGGAGAATGGCCTGCGCCGTGTCATTGCGCGCGCGGCGGAACGCGCCGGCATATCGCTGGAGGTCATGCTGGAACTCGATTCAGTCTCGGCCATTACGCAATTGGTCGAGAGCGGCCTCGGCAAAACCATCCTGCCCTATGGTGCAGTGCACAAGGCGGTGCGGGAAGGCCGCGTCAAGGCGACGCCTTTTGCCTCCGAGAGCATGCGGGCAAAGCTGGTGACCGCAACGCCTTTGAGCCGGCCGGTTTCTAAGGCGACCCAGGCGCTGCTCGGCTTGATCAACGCCGAGGTCCAGCAATGCGTCGAGGAGGGGTTGTTGCGCGGTGTCACCGTGCAACAGGAATTCTGAAACCCGGATCCTCGGTCGCCTTGCTGCTGGCGGTTTGATCAGGCCGTGGGGAACAGCGCTGGCGTCAATTCGATCAGGGTCGGCACGTTGCGACGGCTGGCTTCCATCAGGGCCGGCGCCAGGTGATCCAGATGGTCCGGTCGTGCGACGGCACAGCCAAAGCCGCGCACAATGGTCTGGAAGTCCGGCGTATAGATATCGACACCAATGGGCATGATCCGCCGCTCCTCCATGAAGCTCTTGATCTCGCCATAACCCTGGTTGTTCCACAGCAGCAGGATAACGGGTATCCGTGCCTCGACTGCTGCCGCCAATTCGCTGATGCTGAATTGCAGCCCACCATCGCCGGCCAGCACGATGACCGGCCGATCGGGGGCGGCAAGCTTGGCCCCGAGTGCCGCCGGCAGGCCATAGCCCAAAGTGCCGTAGCCGGTGCTGGAATTGAAATAGGAACGTGGGCGCGGCGCCTGATAGCTCTGGTTGAGGGCATAGACCGGCTCGGCTGAATCGCCGACCAGGATCGCATCGGGCAGGCAATCCGCGACAATCTCGGCGATGCGTTGATGCCGCCCGACCGCCGGCCACCAGCAGGCGCGGACCGCGGCATAGGTTGCCGCGGCGCGGGCGGCGCCCGATCTGGCGCGGGATGTGGCGAGAGCCGGGGCGCGATTGAGCGCCGAGACGGCAAGACCGGCATCGGCCAGGATCGGCAAGGTCGCCACCGGTCCCCGCGTCAGCTGTTCGGCGTCGATATCGATGCGGATGAGCTGCCCATTGATCTCGATCGGCGCCGGATCGGGATACATCTCGGTCTCGCCGAACTCGGTGCCGATGGCCAGAACCAGGTCGGCTTCGGCGAGCAGCCGGCGGATCGGTGTCAGGGCCATATTCTCGCCGGCACGTAAGGGGTGCCCCGGCGGCAGGATGCCCTTGGCGTTGATCGTATGGATCACCGGTGCGTCCAGCTTTTCAGCGAGAACGCGCAGCTCCTCGGCTGCGTCGGCGGCACCGCCGCCCAGCACCAGCACGGGGTTCTTGGATGCCGCCAGCAGATCCGCCGCCTGGGTGATCACGGCATTGTCGGG
>DATMUQ010000610.1:0-2747 GCA_035563795.1 Terriglobales bacterium
ATTACCTCGACCAGCTGCAACTGGCGCATCTGCGTGACCGCCCCTTCAATGCGCTCAGCGGCGGTCAGCGGCAATTGACGATCATCGCCCAGGCCCTCGCCTCGGAATGCGACACCATGATCCTCGACGAGCCCTGCTCCGCCTTGGATTACCGCAACCAGGCGATCGTCATCGATACCTTGCGACGCTTGAATGACGAGATGGGCCTGACCATCGTCTTCTCGACCCATGTGCCACAACATGGCCTGGAAATCGCGAGCCATGCCCTGCTGATGCGGGACCAGAATCGCTATCTTCATGGCCCTGTCAGCGAGGTGCTGACGGCAGAGCAGCTTTCCGATCTCTATGGCATTACCATCGCCCGGGCTGAGTTTGTCCCCCAGGGCAGCTTCACTTTCGCCCCCAGCTTCGCGCAACCGATCTAGCAGCCCCATCGAGCCATGCAGAAGAAGATTGCCTATCTCACCTGGGGCGCTGCCAGCCAGATCACCAGCTTCCAGGACTTCGCGCATTATCTCGATGCGATGATCTATGTGCGGGAGCTGCCGGATCACGATCTCAGCGCCTATGCCGCGATCATCATACCCGACGGCATGGATGCGGCAGGCTTGCGCCAGCACGCAGCGCAGCTGAATGCCTATCTTCGCGACGGCGGCTTCCTGATCATCTTTGCCTGTCGGGATGTGCATGAATGGATTGGCGTCGACAATCTCACCTGGCGGCCGGTCAATACCAGGGACTGGCTGTGGTGGACGAGGCTCAAGCCCTATCTTGAAATTCACCAGCCCGAGCCGCGTCACGCCCTCTGCAATGTCATCCCCCTTGCCGATATGAGCTGGCACTGGTTCGGCGTTTTCGATCACCATCCGGAAGCCGTCAGCGCCCTCAATCTCGATGACGACAGTGGCAGCCTGCTACTTGATTTCCCGCACCTGCCGGGTGGCGGGCGCCTGTTGCTCTCCACGCTCGACCCGCATGTCCATAATGGCGAGCGCTTCATGCCGGCAACGACACGTTTCCTGCGGGCATTCTATCCTTGGCTCAATAACGAGCTCGGCATCCAGCGCGGCAAGACGGATTTCACGGTTACCTATCTGCAAAGCGACGCGACATCTGCCGAATGGGCACCGGAGGGCGTTGCCGAGACCTTTGCCGGGACCGGCGGCCGGTTCGCCCTGCATCCGCTCTATGAGCTCGACCGGCAAGTCCTGGTGCAGACCGACATCCTCTATCTCCCCCACATACACGACCAGTTTTTCCTGCGGTCGGAACAGGCGCTGCTGCTGGATTTCCTGCGCCGCGGCGGACACATGATCCTCTGCTCCGAGCCAGCCATTCCCTGGCTGCCCTTCCTCGGCGCCTTCGAGGCCGTGCCGCCGCGCCCCTTCAGCAATATCAAGGCGCGCGTGCGGAACGATCCACTCGGCTTCTTCCGCAACATGGATGCGGATTTCGACGGCTGGTGCGGCATCTTCGGCCAATATGCGCGGGGCTCGTCACGCATGCCGCCCGGCGCCATCTGGCTGACCGATATCGGCAACGAGGCGGATCCCAAGCCGGCCGACTGGCTCTGGCAATATCCCACCGATGACGGGCGCGGCGGTCTGGTCTTTTTCCATAACGGCGACAACATGATCCGCTATCCGGATCATGGCGACTTCAAGCAATGCCTGGTGCGCGATATCTGCCTCGGCTTGTTGCGGCACGTGTCCCCGCCGCTCAACCGGTTCTGAAAGGCGTCTCCTCCAGGCGTAGTGAGACCCGCTCTTCCGGGAGGCCGCCGCGATCAGATGAGATTGATCAGCACCGCTCGATCAGCGCGGCGATACCCTGGCCGACACCGATGCACATGGTGGCGATGGCGAAGCGCCCGCCACGCTGCTCAAGCCCGCGGATAGCGGTCATTGCCAGCCGGGCACCAGACATGCCGAGCGGATGACCGAGCGCGATCGCTCCGCCCTGCGGGTTCACATGCTCCGCATCATCCGGCAGGCCGAGCTGGCGGAGCACCGCCAGCGCCTGACTGGCAAAAGCCTCGTTGAGTTCGATGAGATCGATCTGGCCGAGCGACATGCCGGTCTTCGCCAGCAGTTTCTTGACCGCCGGTACCGGTCCCATGCCCATGATCCGCGGCTCGACACCGGCCGTCGCCGTGGTGAAGATGCGCGCGCGTGGTGTCAGCCCGTATTGCTTTGCCGCCGCCTCCGAAGCCAGGATGAGCGCCGCCGCACCGTCATTGATGCCCGACGCATTGCCCGCCGTAACGGTGCCGGTTGCGCCGAACAGCGCCTTCAGCTTCTGCAGATTGGCCAGGGTCGTATCGCCGCGCGGATGCTCGTCGACCGCCACGGTGACTTCGCCTTTCGGCCCGGCGATGGTGACCGGCGAGATCTCATCATTGAAATAGCCGGCCTCCTGGGCTGCCTTGGTCCGCTGCTGGCTGCGCAAGGCGAAGGCATCCTGATCCGCCCGCGACACGCTGAATGCCGCCGCCACATTTTCCGCCGTCTCCGGCATGGTATCGACGCCATAAGCTGCCTTGAGCGCCGGGTTAATGAAACGCCAGCCCATGGTGGTGTCCTGCAATTCCGCCTGGCGCCCGAAAGCCGTCTCGCTCTTGCCCATGACGAAGGGTGCCCGCGTCATGCTTTCGACGCCGCCGGCGAGAACGAGATCGCCCTCGCCGGTCTTGATCAGCCGCGCGGCGATACCGATCGCATCGAGACCGGAGCCGCAGAGCCGGTTGA
>DATMUQ010000611.1:0-2455 GCA_035563795.1 Terriglobales bacterium
GTGCCGATCCCCGAGGTCATCATGGGCATGAACGCCTTCATCCTCGGCATGCGTTCGGTGAATCCGGCGGCCAAGATCAAGGCCGTCTTCGTCAATTCCTGGTACGATCCCGGCAAGGAAGCCGATGCCGCCAAGGCGCTGATCGATCAGGGTGCCGATATCATCGCCCAGCATACCGACTCGACGGCCCCGGTTCAGGTGGCGCAGCAGCGTAGCATCAAGTGCTTCGGCCAGGCCTCGGACATGATCTCCGCCGGACCGACCGCGCAATTGACGGCCTCGGTCGATAACTGGGAGCCCTATTACGTGCAGCGCGCCAATGCCGTCTTGGACGGCAGCTGGAAGAGCATCGACACCTGGGGCGGTCTCAATACCGGCATGCTGAAGATGGCGCCCTATACCAACATGCCCGATGACGTGCTGGCGCTGGCCAAGCAGACCGAGGCCGATATCGGCGGCGGCAAGATCGTCATCTTCAAGGGCCCGATCAAGGACCAGACCGGTGCGGTCAAGGTGGCGGATGGTGCCGCTCTCGATGACGGCGCCATCGCCGGCATGGACTGGCTGGCCGACGGCGTCGAAGGCTCGCTGCCGAAGTAACGGCTGGGATCATCGACTGATCGATCTATCCCGCCCTGGCAACAGGGCGGGATTTTTCTTTGGGCTTCGGCTAATGGCGTCGGAGAATATGAGATTCTAAGAGTCCTTGGTGCTTTCGAGCCTGATGACGGCAATCCCACTCTCCGTTAGAATCGCCGCACAAGGCCCCTCATGGCCGCATCTTTGCGTGAAGAAAACATCATGATTTCCCTGCCATTGCGGCTGCTGGGCGCGGCGCTCCTTGTCAGTCTGACGATGTTTCAAATTGTCCGTGCCGACTCATCCGATGAGACACCGCTCAATATCGATCTCGACCTCAGTAAGTCTTTCGATACACATGCGCCTTGGCATTTCCGGGCCACGCAGGAGCCAAATGCTGTTGATGGCAACACTGGCGAGGATGAGCCGGGGCTGGTCCATCTGTGTCTGCAGGCAAATCCGTCGGCGGCCTGCGAACCTTGGGCGGTGAAGCCGCAATCCGGTGATCCGAGTTATGCCGAGGCCTGGGCACCGCATTATCTCGATGATCCGACGGTGGTTTATATCGAAACCACGAAAACCCCGTTGCTGTTGTTGCGATTGGCGAGCCTGCATAGCGGCAATGGTGATCAGCTCGTCTATACGCAGTTGCTGGCCTATGACCGGGCGGCGGATCGCTTCCGCCTCGCCTATGCGCGTGATACCGGGCACAACAATAACCAGGAGGTCCGCTTCATCGTCGCGGGCCCGCTGCAGGGCGATGTGATCTCGGTCGAACCGACCGAGGATGCGCCGTTCGGCTACTGGGTGACGGTCAGCGCGTTAAAGCCGACGCTTACCTACGAGCAGGTGCTGCATTATCGCAGCGCCACCCGTTACGGCGATGGCAATCCTCTGGCGGTGATCGATGCCGAGATGCAGAATATCCAGCAGCATCTTGGCCTATGGCACACCGGACAGCCCTTGCCGCTGCCGGCCGAGGACCGTTCGAAGCCGCATCTCGTCAAACAGGTGCTGTGGTGCAACTGAGCGATGGCGAGAGCTAGCGCAGGATCGCCGGGAGAGATGCTGCGGGTCTTGACTGGCTCCCCACAACGCTGAATTCCCCGTCCATCTGGCTCTATCGCTGCGGCGATCAGGTTTGCTATTGAGGCTGCATGGATATCTGGGGCATTCCGCTGTCGCATCTGATCTTTTCGTCGGTCGCCGTCTTCGGCGCGGCGATCGTGCGCGGTTTTTCCGGTTTCGGCTTCTCGCTGCTCAGCATCACGGCGATAACCCTGATCATGCCGCAAAGCGAGGTGGTGCCGTCGATCTTCCTCCTGGAAATCGCCGCCTCTTTGCACCTCATTCCCGGTATCTGGCGTGAGATCCACTGGCGTGCGCTGGTTTTCCTGCTGATCGGCTGCGTCGTCGGTACGCCGATTGGCGTGGCGGCACTCGCCAATGTGCCCGCTGCCCCCATGACGCTGGCAATGTCCGCCTTTGTCATTGTCACCGCGGCGGCGATGCTGCGCGGCTTTCATCTCGAGAAGACCCCCGGACCGGTGGCAACAACGGCAACCGGTGCCTTTTCCGGCGTTCTTAACGGCGCCTTCGGCATCGGCGGGCCGCCGGTCATCCTGTTCTTCTTCTCGACGCCCGGTGCCGCCGCCATTGGCCGTGCCTCGGTCATCGCCTATTTCATCGGCACCGACAGCATGGGGCTTGCCTGGGACGCCTATCATCACCTGATCACCCGCCAGACCTTCCTGCAGGCAGCACTCTGGCTCATTCCCTTGCTGCTGGGCGTCTCGCTTGGCGCGAAGTCCTTCCGCCATGTCAGCGAGGCCACCTTCCGCCGCTGGGTGCTGCGGCTCCTCATGCTGCTGGCGGT
>DATMUQ010000612.1:0-6591 GCA_035563795.1 Terriglobales bacterium
GACCGCCGCCGGCGCCGATGCCGCCGATGCCGGTCTCAGCCGCGATTCGTCGCTCAGCCTGGGTCTGCGCCTTGGCCAGCGGGAGAAGCTGGAACGTTCCGAATCCCAGGACGTCAATCTGCGGGTCTTCGTCGGCAAGCGCCAGGCCATCGTCTCGACCAGCGATCTCTCCACCGCGATGCTGGACGAGCTCGCCCAGCGTGCCGTCGCCATGGCGCGGGCGGTGCCGGAAGATCCCTATTGCGGCCTCGCCGAACCGGAGTTGCTGGCCAAGTCCTGGCCCGATCTCGAAGCCTTGGATCCGAGCGAGCCCAGCGAAGCCAAGCTCACGGAGATGCTGCAGAAGGCAGAAGACGCCGCCCGCGCCGTTCCCGGCGTCACCAATTCCGAAGGCGCCGAAGCCGGCTGGGGCCAGGTCGATATGGCGCTCATCGCCAGCAACGGCTTTGCCGGTAATTTCAGCCTGACCCGCTTCGGTCTCAGCGTCTCCGTCATCGCCGGCGAAGGCACCGGCATGGAGCGCGATTACGATTACTCCTCCACGGTCTTCGGCAGCGACCTCGCCGATCCGGTGGCGCTCGGCAAATCGGCCGGCGAGCGGGCCGTGAAGCGGCTCAATCCCCGGAAGGCGCAGACGGCGAAACTGCCGGTGATCTTCGATCCGCGCATCTCCAGCGGCCTCGTCGGTCACCTGCTCGGCGCCATCAATGGTGCGGGGATCGCGCGGGGCACCAGCTTCCTCAAGGACCAGATGGGTAAGCAGATCTTCGCCGACGGCATCACCATCGTCGACGATCCGCATCGTCCGCGTGGCCTCGCCTCGAAGCCTTTCGACGGCGAAGGCGTTGCCAATCGCCGCAGCAACCTGATCGAGAACGGCGTGTTGCAGACCTGGCTGCTTGGCTGCCGGGAGGCGCGGCAGCTCAACCTGAAAAGCACCGGCCATGGCAGCCGCGGCGGCTCGCCCAGCGCCAGCAACGTGCATCTGCAGCCGGGCAAGCTCAGCCCTGCCGAGATGATCAAGGACGTGGGCAGCGGCTTCTATGTGACCGAGCTGATCGGCCACGGCGTCAACGGCGTCACCGGCGATTACAGCCGCGGTGCCGCCGGCTTCTGGATCGAGAATGGCGAACTCGCTTATCCGGTTTCCGAGGTCACCATCGCCAGCAATCTCAAGGACATGTTCCGGGCGCTGACGCCGGCCAATGACCTCGTCTTCCGCTATGGCACCAATGCCCCGACCATCCGCGTCGACGGCATGACCATTGCCGGCGCATAAGAGCAGGATCAGTCGACGGTCGTCGTAAAGACGAATTCCAGGCCGTCGATCTCATCCATTTGCTCGCCGATCTGGCGAAAGCCGAGCTTCTCAGCGATCGCCAGCGACGGTGCATTATCCGGGCTGATCGACAGGACAAACTGCTTCACGCCGCTGAAGCCGCGCGCCCAGCGCATCATCGATCGGCAGGCTTCCTGCGCATAGCCACTGCCGCGATAGGGCGCGAAGATCGTATAGCCGAGCTCGACGCCGCCGGGCACCGTCTCCTTGAGGTAGGTTGGATCCGGCCGCGTATGGAAACCGATATGGCCGATGACAACATCGTCTTCACGCCGCGAGATCGCCCGCAACGACCAGGGGGCGTAATCCGGATCGGCGAGAATGCCGTCTCTGCGCAGCTTGAGAACGTCGACCGAATCGCCCCAAGGCGCGCTAAAGTCGAGCGCTGAATGCCGGCTGATTTCCGCGCGATCAAAATCGATCAACGCTGCCAGCAATGCCGGGCTGAGGGCCGTCAATTTCAGTCTGCGGGATGAGATCGTTTGCCAGTCGCCGTCTTTTTCCATGCCGGCATCTTACATGAAAAGCTTTTCCAGTAAGTTGGTGATTGTCGGCATGGCCGATCGGTTATTTCGGCGATTATGGGCGTCAGATTGCATGATGCCACTGTGCCGCCCCCCTCACCCCTACCCTCTCCCGCGACGGGCGAGGGAGTGCAGCGCGTTCATTGTCGGCAGTAGTGGCACGCCTTCTACGTTTCACATAACGAAGGCCTGTATCAAGCATACGAAGACTCAGTACCGGCTGCAGCGTTCCCTCTCCCCTCGCGGGAGAGGGACAGGGTAAGGGGGCGCACAATGCAGATCACGCCGCCGGCCGGCTGCCTAGCACCGTCTTCGCTTCGAGGTAGGTTTCCAGCCCGAAGATGCCGTTCTCACGGCCGAGGCCCGATTGCTTGAAGCCGCCGAAGGGTGCCCGCGGTTCATGCGGCGCGCCATTGATGACGACGCGGCCGGATTGCAGGCGCGCGGCGACGCGTTCGGCATGCGCCGGATCTGATGACAGCACATAGGCGGAAAGGCCGTAAGTGGTGTCATTGGCGATGGCGATCGCCTCTTCCTCGTCGCGATAGGTGAGGATCGAGAGAACCGGCCCGAAGATTTCTTCGCGCGCGATCACCATCTCGTTGCGCACATCGCTGAAGACAGTCGGCCGGACGAAGAAGCCGCCGAGCCCGTCCGGATGCCCTTCGCCGCCAACCAGCAGCCGCGCCCCTTCGTCGATGCCCTTGCGGATATAGCCTTGCACCCGTTCATATTGCTTGCGGCTGACCATGGGACCGACGGCCGTCGCCGGATCGCGCGGATCGCCGACCCGCACCTGCGCCATCGCCGCCGTAATAAAGCGCTCCAACTCGGCGCGCCGCTGTTCGGAAATCAAGACCCGCGTGCCGGCGATGCAGGCCTGGCCGCTATTCATGAAGCCAGCTTCGAGGATGGCCGGGATCACCGCCGGCAGATCGGCATCGTCGAGAATGAGGGTCGGTGACTTGCCACCCAGTTCCAAGGTCACGCGCTTGATAGTCTCGGCAGCGCCGCGCAGGATCGCCTTGCCCACTGCCGTCGAGCCGGTGAAGGAAATCTTGGCGATATCGGGATGACGCGTCAGTTCGGCGCCGACCACATCGCCGCGGCCATTGACGACATTGTAGAAACCGCGTGGCACACCAGCCGCATGCAGCCGGTTCAGCACAATCTCGGTCTGGAAGGCGCTCATCTCGCTGGGTTTGATCACCGCCGTACAGCCGGCCGCCAAGGCATAAGCAAGCTTGTTGCAGATGAAGCCGGCATTGCTGTTCCAGGGCGTGATCAGGCCGACCACACCAACCGGTTCCATGAAGATCTCGGCACTGCCGATGCGCTGGCGGAAGTCATAGGCTTCCAGCGTCGCTGCGGCGACACCGATGGAATCGGCAGCGTATTGCGCCATCCAGGCGGCCCGGCTCACCGGCGCGCCATATTCCTCGATGACGGCCTCGGTCAGTTCGGCCGTCCCGGCCTGCATCGAGGACTGCATCTCTTTCAGCAGCGCAACACGCTCGGCTTTCGTCATGGTGCCGAGCACCGGCAAGGCCCGCTTGGCGGCGGCGATGGCGCGCCGCGTATCCTCTTCATCACCCAGCCGCACCCGGCCGATCACGGCACCGGTCGCCGGATTATGGAGGTCGAACAGCTCGCGCCCATGGGGTTCGACGAAATCCCCGTCGATATAGATCCGGTCGATATGCCGCATGCTGCGCTCCTCTCACGCTCGATGTTTGTAGAGCAAAGATAGGCTGGTGCTTCGCGGATATAATCGCCATTATCATGTATGAACTGATGCCAAAATCAGGATAATCTGGATCATGTATCAGGGCCGATTGATCGAGCTGGCGGCCGCCGTCGCCGTCGCCAAGCGCCGCAGCTTCCGCGCCGCTGCCGCCGAGCTCGGCCTGTCGCCGACCGCGCTCAGCAAGACCATCAGCGAATTGGAAGCGCGGCTCGGCGTGCGGCTGTTCCACCGCACCACCCGCAGTGTCGCCCCGACGGCGGCCGGCGAGGCCTTCGTGGCCCAGGTCGCCCCGGCACTCGGCACCATCAGCGAGGCGACCGATGCGGTCAATCAGCACCGCGCATCGCCGGCCGGCCTCTTGCGCATCAATACCTCGGCCGGTGCCGCCCGCCAGATCCTGGCGCCGATCATCTTTGAGTATCTCAAGCGCTATCCCGAGATGTCGGTTGATATCGTCACCGAGGGGCGTCTGATCGATATCGTCAAGGACGGCTTCGATGCCGGCTTCCGCCTCGCCGAGACCGTCCCCGGCGACATGATCGCCGTGCCGCTGGGACCGCAGCAGCGCCTGATCGTCGTGGGCGCGCCGGCTTACCTGAAAGGCCGCAAGCTACCAAGAGTGCCGCAGGACCTGCTCGATCACGACTGCATCCGCATGCGCCTCCCGAGCGGCGGCGTCTATCGCTGGGAATTCGAGCGCCGCGATGAGGTCCTGGCGCTCGATGTCAGCGGCCGGCTTACCTTGGATGAATCCGATCTCATCCACGAAGCGGCGCTGGCGGGTTTCGGCCTTGCTTATCTCTCCACCTGGTGGGCAGAGCAGGATGTGGCGGCGGGCCGGCTGGTGCAGATGCTGGATGACTGGACGCCGGGCTTTCCCGGTCTCTGCCTCTATTATCCCGGTCGCCGGCATGTGCCGGCGGGCTTAAGGGCACTCATCGATCTCATCCGCGAACTGAGCGGCAAGCCGGCGCGGGGCCGCGGCAAACAGGCGAAAGTCTGACGCGCCGGCGGCCTAATGCGATGGTGTTTCCGGATCGGCCGGCAGCCCCTGCATGATGCGGCCGAGCTTGTCCGGATTGCGGGTGATATAGATACCGATGATCTGGCCATCGACGATATCAAGCGCCGTCGTCTGCAAGACGCCATCGCGTTCGCGGCTGATATAACCCGGCAGGCCATCGATCCAGGCTTCCTGGATGAAGACCGCCGGAATGCGTGTCAGCTTGCGATAGAGGCCGTCATAGAGCCGCAGCACCCGGTCGAAGCCGATGATGGGATTGAGGAAGGCATGCGCCTTGCCGCCGCCATCGGATTGCAGCACCACATTCTGCGCCAGCAGGCTTTGCAAGGTGGCAATGTCGCCATTGCTGGAGGCATGATAGAAGGCCTGGGCGATGCGGTCGCCCTCGGCCCGGTCGATCGCATAGCGCGGACGGTCCTCCCGTACATGCTTGCGGGCACGGACCGCCAGTTGCCGCACGGCGGCGGCATCGCGATCGAGCGTATTGGCGATCTCTTCGAGCGGCATGCCGAAGACGTCGTGCAACAGGAAGGCCGCTCGCTCCAGCGGTGACAGGCGCTCCAGCGCCAGCATCAGGGTCAGCGTCAACTCATCAAGCCGCAGGCCCTCCTCCTCCGGCTCGACGATCGGTTCCGGCAGCCAGCTGCCGACATAGGTCTCGTGCCGGGCCTTGGCGGATTTCATGACATCGAGGCAGAGCCGCGTCACCGTCCGGGTGAGAAAAGCCTGCGGGTCGCGCACCTCGGCGAGGTCGACCCGCTGCCAGCGCAGCCAGGCATCCTGGACGATGTCCTCGGCTTCCGCCATGCCGCCCAGCATGCGATAGGCGAGGCGCAGCAGGCGGGCCCGCTGCGCCTCGAAAATCTCCGTGGCGGCATCCGCAGGGGCGACGCCAGGCGGCATCAGGCGCGGTCCACCGGGTGCAATGCCCGGAAGCCGACCTGCAGCCGGTTCCACAGATTGATGGCACCGATCTGCAGGGTGATCTGCATCTGCTCCGCCGGGGTGAACTGCGCCTTGAAGAGGGCATAGTCTTCATCCGGCGCGCCGGTCTCGGCGACCAAGGTGAGCGCCTCGGTCCAAGCCAAGGCCGCCCGCTCGCGATCGTTATAGAGCGGCGATTCGCGCCAGGCATTCAGCATATAGAGCCGCATTTCCGTCTCACCATGCTTGCGGGCATCCGTGGTGTGCATATGGATGCAGAAGGCACAGCCATTGATCTGCGAGGCCCTGAGCTTCACCAGCTCCAGCAGGCTCTGCTCGATGCCGCTGGCGGCGATGCTCGCTTCCAGCGCCATCATCGCCTTGGTGCCTTCGGGGGCGAGCTTGAAATAGTTTTCCAGACGGGGGGTCATGATGGTCTCCATGTTACATCATCTGAGGTCTGATAAGCACTGTGCTGATAAGACGAGATGACCGGGATTGAACGTGACACGCAGGGTAAAGATTTTTCGATCCGGTCAATTCGGATCGTTGGTGGTCAAGTTCGTTTCGCTGCTGTCGACCACGAAGACGGCGAGCAGGCGGGCGGGTTCAGTCGCGCTGGCATTGGCGCTGACCCCGTGATGGTCGCCCGGCATTTCCGCGAAGCTCTCGCCAGCATGATAGATCCGTTCCGGCCCGTCATTCACTTTGCTGCGGATGGCGCCTTCCAATACCGTCGCATAGATGAAGGCCGAACGCGGATGGGTATGACCCGGCGAAGAGCCGCCCGGCCCATATTCGACCAGTACCGCCTTCATGCTTTTGCCCGGCACATTGGGCAAAGGATGATCGAAGACCAGGGTGACCTTGGCGAGGTCGTCGGCGGCAGCGACCGGCAGCGCCGGGCTGGCAAAAGAGAGCGCCATCACGACGATGGCTGCACAGGAACGCAGAAACATGGATTGCCTCCAGTCAGGGATGGACAGAAAGATTGAGCCGGAACGCAATTAGGCCCGGCGCGCCTGCGGCGGGG
>DATMUQ010000613.1:0-2716 GCA_035563795.1 Terriglobales bacterium
TCGGTGTCTCGGTAGGTAACTCTTCTGCGTCAAGCAAAGGCCCCCTCTCCCTAACCCTCCCCCGCGAGGGGGGGATGCGGCTCATCTTCAAAGAGCATAGTTCTGATACGAGCGGTGCAAGAACGATAGAGCGATGTCACCTCGCCGGCTCCGCAGCGAGTTCCCTCCCCCCTCGCGGGGGAGGGTTAGGGAGAGGGGGGGATAGCGACAATCGCCAGTGATACCAATCTTCATACCGGCAAAGCCTACCTCCGCCGGCCGCCGATGGTAGCAGGCGGAGGCGCTTCATCTGCCTCAGAAGAAGCCGAGCTTCTTCGAGCTGTAGCTGACCAGCATGTTCTTGGTCTGCTGGTAGTGATCCAGCATCATCTTGTGGTTCTCGCGGCCGATACCGGATTGCTTGTAGCCGCCGAAGGCCGCATGGGCCGGATAGGCGTGGTAGCAATTGGTCCACACCCGACCCGCCTTGATCGCCCGGCCGAAGCGGTAGAGCCGGTTGGCGTCGCGGCTCCAGATGCCGGCACCGAGGCCATAGAGCGTGTCATTGGCGATCTGCAGGGCTTCTTCATCGGTCTTGAAGGTGGTGACCGAGACGACAGGACCGAAGATCTCCTCCTGGAAGATCCGCATCTTGTTGTGGCCCTTGAACACCGTCGGCTTGACGTAATAGCCGCCGGCGAGATCGCCGCCGAGATTGTTGCGCTCGCCGCCGATCAGGACCTGGGCGCCTTCCTGCTTGCCGATATCGAGATAGGAGAGGATCTTCTCGAGCTGCTCGCTCGATGCCTGGGCGCCGATCATGGTGCTGGGATCGAGCGGGCTCCCTTGCTTGATCGCCTCGACCCGCTTCAGCGCCTTTTCCATGAACTTGTCATAGATCGATTCATGGATGAGGGCGCGGCTCGGGCAGGTGCAGACCTCGCCCTGATTGAGGGCGAACATGACGAAGCCTTCGATCGCCTTGTCGAAGAAGTCATCGTCTTCCGCCACCACATCCTTGAAGAAGATGTTGGGCGACTTGCCGCCCAGTTCCAGCGTGACCGGGATCAGGTTCTGGCTGGCATATTGGCTGATCAGGCGGCCGGTCGTGGTCTCGCCGGTGAAGGCGATCTTGGCGATGCGGTTCGAGGAGGCGAGCGGTTTGCCGGCTTCCAGGCCGAAGCCGTTGACGATATTGAGCACGCCCGGGGGCAGCAGGTCCTGCATCAGCTCGGCCCAGACCAGGATACTGGCGGGGGTCTGTTCGGCCGGCTTCAGGACCACGCAATTGCCGGCGGCCAAAGCCGGGGCGAGCTTCCAGGTCGCCATCAGGATCGGGAAGTTCCAGGGAATGATCTGGCCGACGACACCGAGGGGTTCATGGAAGTGATAGGCGATGGTGTCCTTGTCGATCTCGCTGATCGACCCTTCCTGGGCCCGGACGGTGCTGGCGAAATAGCGGAAATGATCGATGGCGAGGGGAATATCGGCAGCCCGCGTTTCGCGGATCGGCTTGCCGTTATCCCAGGTCTCGGCAATGGCAAGGGTTTCGAGATTCTCTTCCATGCGCCGGGCGATCTCGAGCAGGATGTTCGAGCGTTCGGTGGTGCTGGTCTCACCCCAGGCCGGTGCCGCCTTATGCGCCGCGTCCAGCGCCTTCTCGATATCATCCTTATCGGAGCGGGCGATCTCGCAGACCGGCTTGCCGGTGATCGGCGTGGTGTTCTCGAAATACTTGCCGGCAACGGGCTCGACCCATTGGCCGCCGATGAAATTGCCGTAGCGCGCCTTGAACGGATTGCGGGTGAGCTGGCTGACGGGTTCCGGTTTATTCATGAGATGCCTCCCTGGCTTTGGCTTGCACGATGATGGATCGGTGCCGGCCGGGTTCAGCCCGACCTGGATTCTGATCTTCACGACCGGCTTATCGCCCGATCTGCGCCTGCTATTGCGCCCGCCATGCCAGCCCGTTCCGTCGCCGCCGATCAGCCGTTGGCAATCCCGGCGGTTCTTCGCTGCGATGCGGGAAGTCTCTGGCGTCTCATCGAAAAATCTCGGCCCTTCGGAGGATCGACAGGGCCCGGCCGGGTCCGATATAGTCATTTGGATATAACGTGGCCGGGTCGGCGTTATCGGCTGCGACAGGCTGCCGTCGCACCGTGCGACGACGCCTCCGAGGGCAGCGACAGAACTGTCGCAAAAAGCGACAGCGGCTTGCCAGCCGGCGCATTTATTTTGCCGCGACTTGATCTCGCGCATTGGAGCGGGCGCCGCGGCCGGTTATCTGTAGAGCGGGGAGGTGACGATGCTAACCATCGATCAACGTCGCGATGTTCTCGCCGCGCGCCGCCAGTTCTTCGACGGCCGGCCGGTCGCCCTGGATGCAGTGCCGGCACCGATCCTCAATTCCTGGCGCCGTTGCAGCGCGCTGGGCTTCGACAGCCATCTCGCCCCCCGTCTGGAGCCGATGACCTTGGGCGAGATCCGCCAGGCGATCGAGCGCCATGACCTGCTGCGCCGCCTCTGCCGGCCGGAGATCGAGGCGCTGCATGCCGAGGCGCAATCGACCGATTGCATCGTCATCCTGACCGATGCCGAGGGGCTGATCCTCGATACCGTCGGCAATGCCGGTTTCGCCGATCGCGCCGCCCAGGTGGCGCTGCGGCCCGGCGTGCCCTGGGCCGAGACCAATACCGGCACCAATGCGATCGGTGCTGCCTTGATCGAGGGCCGGCCG
>DATMUQ010000614.1:0-7678 GCA_035563795.1 Terriglobales bacterium
AGAGCGACAAGGTGACGGGGCCGCATTCGGCCGGATCGGTGAGAACGGTCATGGCGCGTTGCAAAGCGGGTATGATCTGTTCGGGCCGGGTGATGCGATCGAAATAACGCGAGACGGGGCGGAAGCAATCATTGGCGGAGACCGTTCCGTCGCCGAAGCTTTCCACCTGCTGCAGCACCGGATCAGGCCGGCGGTTGGCGAAGACGTCGCCCGGTAGCAGCAGCAACGGCAGGCGGTCGACATGGGCGAGGGCCGCCGCCGTCACCATATTGAGTGCACCGGGGCCGATCGAACTGGTGGCCGCCATCATGCGGCGGCGAAAATTGGCCTTGGCATAGGCAATGGCGGCATGGCACATCGCCTGCTCGTTATGCGCCCGGAAGGTCGGCAGCTCATCGCGATATTGATAGAGCGCTTCGCCCATGCCGGCGACATTGCCATGGCCGAAGATGGCCCAGACCCCGCCGAAGAGCGGCAGCAGCCGGCCATCGATCTCCACCATCTGTTGGCTGAGAAAGCGGGTCAGCGCTTGCGCCATGGTCAACCGGACGGTTTTCATCAGATGACTCCTTGGTGGTCACCGGTCAGGCAGGGCATATCGTGTTGCCCCGGTTCATGCCGCCTTCGTGCGGCAGGCATTTTGCCAGGCGGTGACAAGGGTTTCAAAACGCGCTGCCATATCGGCGATGGCGGCTTCGTCATCGATCGTACCCGCCAGCCACTTTTCCGCCGCGTCGGCGAAAATCGTCCGGCCGACGGCAAAGCCTTTGACCAGGGAGCTGCTTGAGGCAATCCGGAAAGCGCTCACCAACTCGTCTTCCGGGGCTTCGAGGCCGAGGAGCACGATGCCACGGCAATAGGGATCGTTCGCGCGGATGACACGCTCGATCGCCGCCCAGGCCGCGCGAGTCTTCTGCGGCTCCAGCTTCCAGAAATCCGGCTTGATGCCGAGCTCATAGAGCCGCGTCAAGATGACGGCGACGGTCTCATCGGTGAGCGGCCCATGTCGGCTGGAAATGATCTCGATGAGCAATTCACGACCGACGGTCCGGGCGGCGTCATAGGCGCGGCGCAGCTCACGCTCCTGGCGGTGCTTCATGTCGTCGCTATCGTCGGGATGATAGAAGCAGAGGCATTTCACCGTATGGGTGACCGGCCATTCCACCAGATGGCTGCCGAGATCCGGCAGATGATCGAAATCGAGCGGGCGCGACCCCGGTTCCTCGATCGGTCGTCCGATCCAGAAACCATGCGGTGCGGCAGCGGCGAAGGCCTTGGTGCCATAGGTGGAATCGATCAGCATGCCATAGCCAGCGGCGCCCTTGGCGACACGGGCGGCGGCCTCGACCGCCAGCACCTTGAAATCCTCCAGTCGGGTGCGCGGTATTTTCAGGCGATCGGCAATGGCTTCGAGTTGTGCGCGGTGATCGATCGCCAGAGCCATCAGCACATCCGGTTGCGTCCGTCGCGTGGTTGCCCAATGGATGTGATTGATGGCTGGATCCTTACGCAAGGCGTGATAGGTGCTGCCCGTTGCGAGGAAATATTGCAGCTCGTCCCAGGTCGGAATCTCGGGCGAGCAGAGCAGGCGAGAGACGGCAAAAGCGCCACAGGCATTGGCCCAGGTGGCGGCGGTTTCCAGTGTCTCGCCGCCGAGCCAGCCACGCAGGAAGCCGGACATGAAGGCATCGCCGGCACCAAGCACGTTGTAAACCTCGACAGGAAAGCCCTGGCCGATGATCCCGTCATCGAGCCTTGCCGGAATGGCACCCGGAAAGACGACACAGCCCATCGGGCCGCGCTTCAGCACGATGATGGCCTGGGAGAGGGCGCGAATGCGTTTCAGCGCGGTGAGGGTATCTTCGGCGCCACCGGCGATATGCACTTCCTCTTCCGTGCCGACGATGAGATCGCAGTCCGGTAACACGGTCTGCAAATGGGCGGAGACGCTCTCCGATCTGATGTAGCGCTGGTCGCCCGCCGCATGGCTGGCGAGGCCCCAAAGATTGGGGCGGTAATCGATATCGAAGACGACCTTGGTGCCATGCGCGCGCGCGACGCGAATCGCCTTGCGCTGCGCGGCATCGGTATTGGCGCGGGAAAAATGCGTGCCGGTGACGACAATGGCGCGCGCACCTGCAATGAAGCCGGCGTCGATATCGTCTTCGTCCAGCGCCATATCGGCGCAGTTCTCGCGGTAGAACAGGAGGGGAAATGAGGCTGCGTTTTCCACCGCCAGGATGACCAGCGCTGTCAGGCGGCTTGGATCGGTCCGAATGCCGTCGAGGGCGACGCCTTCGCGGGCCATCTGTTCCCGGACGAAGTGCCCCATCTGCTCGTCTCCCACCCGCGTGACGAGGCCCGATTTCAGCCCCAGCCGCGCCGCGCCGATGGCGATATTCGCGGGACAACCACCCACCGATTTGGCGAAGGAGCCGATATCTTCCAGGCGCGAACCGATCTGCTGGCCATAGAGATCAACGGAACAGCGGCCGATCGTTACGACATCAAGCCGCTTCGATTGGGCACTGGCCTGTTCCATGGGCAACTCCTCCCCGACGCATGCGAAGACTCTAGGCCGTCCCGCGATTTTAAACCGGGAATTTTGCGCCGGCCGGTCTGGCTATGTTCGTTCTTAAATGAAACACTTATTCCGAATATCAGTCAATTCGGAATATCATGAGTATTTTCGTCAATATTCGTCAATAAGGGCTGCCGGAGTACTTGTGCGGGCTCGCCAACGTCGGAGCTGACAGCGATTCGGGCGCGAACTGTGGTCCGTCCGATCCCAGGCTACCGTCGTGCTTCCGCAACAGCGACGGTCAGGGTCATCGCCAGGGCCATGGTGGCTGAGAGGGAGCGGAAGCCGGCGAAATCGGCTTCGACGATCTCGAACCACATGCCCCGATCCGGTACCAGCGGGCTGAAGGGGCTGTCGGTGATCACCACCATGGGGACACGCTTGTCCCGGAACTGCCGCGCATGGGTCAGGGTGCTCGGGGCATAGGGCGTGAAGCTGACGGCGATGACGGCATCTTTGGCGGTGGCGAAGGAGATCGTCTCGCTGTCGGTACCGACCGCCGAACCGATCAGGACGCTCTTCACGCCCAGTTTGCCAAAGGCGTAATTCATGTAGGATGTCACCGGGAAGGAACGCCGCTGGCCCAATAGATAGATTGTTTCAGCGGTGGAGAGTATATGCACGGCCTCTTCAACCTGGGTGGTCGAGATCCGCTCCTTCAGGGCATGCACCGATCGCTCCGCCGCTTCCGTGAAGCCGGCGAGGAGAGCCGTCGATTTCGCCGCCTCCGGCGCATAGCTGCGCAGGGCCTCGATCCGTTCGCCATAGCTCGGCACCCGGTCGCGCAAGCGGTCGCGGAAGATCGCCTGCAAGTCGGAGAAGCCTTCATAGCCGAGCGCCTGGGCGAAGCGCACCAGGGTCGAGGGCTGAACCTGGGCGCGTTCCGCGATGCTGGCCGCCGTGCCGAAGGCAATGTCATCGGGATTGGCCATGGTATAGGCCGCCACCTGGGCCAGACGCTTCGGCAGGTCGTCCTTGCGGGCGAGGAGAAGCCGGCGCAGATTGGCAAAATCCCGTGGTGCCTCGGCGGGCATCTCGATACCGTCCTGGGCCAATACCAGCACTCCTGAAGCGAGCCGGCCATTGCGGCCAGTCGAATAATTCTGAAAAATTTAGAATATATATTCCATGGAATGATGAAATAAGTCCATCCCATTCTCGGACCTGAGATGGGCCGGCCTCCTGGGCTGCCGCGGGTGGAACCGGTTTGGGGAATTCGGCGAGGGTGCCCTTCCTAGGGCAGCTGGCACCCCGATGCGCCGACAAAAACCGCATAGATCGATTTGGTTGCGGTGATGAAGAGGCGGTTGCGCCGCGGACCGCCGAAGGTCAGGTTCGACACCATCTGCGGGATCTTGATTTTGCCGAGCGGCTTGCCGCTCGGATCAAAGCAGATGACGCCATTCTGGCAGCTAGTCCAGAGATTGCCGTTGCTGTCGAGGCGGAAACCGTCGGGGAGGCCGGGACTCACTTCGGAAAAGACGCGGCCTTTGCTGAGCTTGCCATCGGCGCCGACGGAAAAGGCGCGAATATGATGCGGCCCATTGGGGTCATGCGAGAAACCTGAATCGGCGATAAAGAGCGTTTTCTCATCGGGCGAGAAGGCGAGACCGTTGGGTTTGACGAAGTCATCGGCGACGATCTTGACGGCCCCTGACTTGGGGTCGACGCGGTAGACATAGCAGCCTTTCTGCTCGCGCTCGCTCCTATAGCCCTCGTAGTCGGAGAGGATGCCGTAATCGGGATCGGTGAACCAGACCGAGCCGTCAGATTTGACCACCACATCATTGGGCGAGTTCAGTTTCTTGCCGGCATGGCGATCGGCAACGACGGTGATGGTGCCGTCTGCCTCGGTGCGGGTGACACGGCGGCCGCCATGCTCGCAGCTGACCAGGCGGCCCTGGCGGTCCCGGGTATTGCCGTTGGCAAAATTCGACTGGGCGCGGAACACGCCGACGCCGAGATCAGGTACCCAGCGCAGCATACGGTTATTGGGGATATCGCTCCAGACCAGATAGCCGCCATCATTGAACCAGACCGGTCCCTCGGCCCAGCGATTGCCGCTATAGAGCTCTTCGACTTCAGCGATCGGCACGGTCAGGTCGTAGAATTTCTTCTCGTAGTATTCGTATGAATCACCGACCAGGGCCATAGATTTGCTCCTTTTAGCGTTGCGCTTCCTTGCCGCCGGCAAGGGCGATGATGGCGATGATGATGAGGCCGGTCATCACCAGGCGGATGCCGGCGCTGGCACCGAAGGTATTCAGCATGGTGACCAGCAGGAACATGAAGAGCGAAGCGCCCCAGATGCCGGGCACGCTGGCGCGGCCGCCGGCCACCGAGGTGCCCCCGATGACAACGACGGCAATCGAGCCCAGCAGGTATTCGGCACCCATGTCCAAGGCCGGCCCGCCGGAAAACCCAGCCAGCACGATGCCGCAGGCAGCCGACAGCAAAGCGCTGAGAATATAAGTCAGGCAGCGGATGCGCTCGACCGGGATATTGGCGAGCCAGGCAGCGCGGGCATTCTGGCCGACGGCGGATACGGCGCGGCCATAATAGGTGCGGCTGACGACGATGCCGATGATCACGGAGAAGGCGATGGTGAGGAGGGCGATCCAGGGAACGCCCCAAGTCGCGCCAGTGGTGAAGGCATCCAGTGAGGGTGGCGGCTTGATCCGCAGGCCGCGGTTATAGGCAATCGCCGTCGACTGCACCAGGAAACTCATCGACAAGGTGGCGATGATTGGCGGGATGCGCAGGAAGCGGATCAGCACGTAATTGAGGAAGCCGACGACGGCCCCGGTACCGAAGGCGGCCAGGATGCCGATCAGCAGGCGCGCATCCTGCTCGTCCATCACCTTCATCGCCACCGTGCCGCAGAGGGTGATGGTGGCGGGGATCGAGAGATCGACATTGCCGGGCCCGGCGGTGATGACCAGCATTTGGCCGGTGCCGACGATGACGGTGAAACAGGCGAAGGACAAGGCGGCGCTGACGATCTCGCCGGCTCCCTGGCCGCGGGTGAAGATGATGGTCGCGAGCCAGACGGCGATTGCACCAAAGAAAGACCAGATCCAGGGTTCCGCGCGCAACCGCTGGAAGCGTCGAGTAAGATCGGTTCTCATCGCGCCTCCTGCCGGTTGATGATGGCGCGCAGCGCCAGCACGATGATGAGGATGGCGCCCTGGGCACCAATCTGCCAGTCGGGCGAGATGCGCAGGAAGATCAGGAAAGATCCGGCCAGGGCCAGGGTGATGGCGCCGAGCACCGCACCGACCGGCGAGACCCGGCCGCCGAAGAACTCGCCGCCGCCGAGGATGACCCCGGCGATGGAATAGAGCGTATAGCGGTCGGCGATATGGGCATCGGCGGAAGTGGTGAGGCCGATCAGGCACAGGCCCGACAGCACGCCGAAGGTCCCGGCGAGGCCGAACATCACCATCTTGATTCGCAGCAGGGACCAGCCGGCGCGCGCGACAGCGCGACGATTGCCACCGCTGCCGCGCAGCACCACGCCATAGGAGGAATGCATCAACGCCAGTTGAACTGCGAGGCCGATCACGATCGCCGCAATGATGGGAAAGGGGACGATCGGGATATGAAGCCCCATCAGGCTTTTCAGCCAGCTTGGTGGTGCGCCGCCAGGTGTTGGCAGCAGCAGGACCGAAAGGCCCATCCAGACGAAGGACATGCCGAGGGTGACGACGATCGAGGGTAGATTGCGCATATGGATGAGCGCACCCATGGCTGCATAGGCGGCGATGCAGAGGAGAAGCAGCAGTGTGCCGAGCACGGGTGCATCCACCAGATAGACGCCGGTGATGCAGGTGACAAGCCCGACGAAGCTGCCGATCGAGAGATCGAGATCATTGACGGCAATGACGAAGAGCTGTGCCAGGGTCGCGAGCGCGATCGGCACCGCATATTGCAGCATCAGATTGAGCCCGAAATAGCTCATGGTCCGCGGCTGGGTGTGAAAGATGGCGGCCAGCAGGATGGCAAGCGTCACGGCCGGCAAAGCCCGGCGCAGATGATCGCGACCCCATCTGATTCCTGTCATCGCATCCCCGGCATGTCAGGCGCTTTCCTTGAACGAGGATTGCAGGATCTTCTGCTCGGTCATTTCCGATTGCGACAGGTCGGCCACGATCTGCCCGTTACGGAAGACATAGATGTGATCGCAGTAATTGAGCTCGTCCATTTCCGTCGTGTACCAAAGGAAGGTCCGGCCGGCTGCCGCCTCACGGCGCAGCAGATCATAGACCTCCAGCTTGGTGCCGATATCGACGCCCCGCATGGGATCGTCCATGAGGATCACCTGGGCGTCGGAAGCGAGCGCCCGGGCAAAGATCACCTTCTGCTGGTTGCCGCCGGAGAGCGAGAGGATGTTGTTGCCCATATCTGGCGTGCGGATACCGATGCGGCGCTGCCAATCAGCCGCAAGGATCTTTTCTTTTTCGGCATCGACAAGGCCATGCCGCAACAACCGGCGCAGTGAACGAACGGCGATATTGCCGGCAATCGACCAGAGCGGAAACACGCCCTCAGTCTGCCGGTCGCCGGCGATATAGGCGACCGGGCCCTTGACGCCGGTCTGGTGCTGATACCGTGTTGCCGCTTCAAAGATCTGCAACAGCATGGCGGTCTGGCCATGGCCGGCGAGGCCGGCAAGACCGATGATCTCCCCTTGATGCGCCGCGAGTTCGATGGCGTCGCTGGCTGAGCTGACTGGCTGGTGATGGGATTTGGCACGGACGACGATCGGTGTCGTCCCGCGTGTCTTGTGGCTGTCTTCCTGCCTGTCGGCGTGGTGGCCCTCTGCGACGGTACCCATCGCCGCCACCAGGCTGTCGCGATTGAAGGCCACGGCGGGCCGCTCGGCGACGACGGCGCCGTCCTTCATCACCATCACGCGGTCGGTATAAGAGAGGATTTCCCCCAACAGATGCGAGATCAGGATGCAGCTGCGGCTGGCGGCAATTTCGCGGCGCACGAACTGCAGCAGTTTTGCGGCAGTGGCAGCATCGAGCGAGGAGGTCGGTTCATCGAGAATGACCAACCTGAGGGGTGTATCGCTGACTGTAAAGGCGCGGG
>DATMUQ010000615.1:0-12465 GCA_035563795.1 Terriglobales bacterium
CGCCCGCCGCGGTGACGGCGGTGGTTGCCGGCGAGAAAGGCATCCTGGCCAGCCTGCGTCAGGGCGGCACCTGGATCGATTGCAGCACCAATGACCTGCATGAACTGAAGCGCCTGGCCGGCCTTGCTGCCGATCGCGGCATCAACTGCCTGGAAGCGCCGGTCACCGGCGGCGTGCACAAAGCGGCCAGCGGCGACATCACCGTGCTGGTTGGCGGCGAGAAATCGATCTTCGTCGCTCATCTCGGCATCTTCCAGGCGATCGGCGGCCATGTCTTCCACATGGGTCCGCTCGGCAGCGCCTCGGTGATCAAGGTGATCACCAATATGCTGGCCTTCATTCATCTGGTCGCCGCTGGCGAGGCGCTGATGCTGGCCAAGCGCGGCGGCCTCGACCTTGCCCAGGCCTTTCACGCCATCAAGGCCAGTTCCGGCAACAGCTTCGTCCATGAGACTGAAAGCCAGGTCATTCTCAACGGCAGCTACAACATCAATTTCACCATGGATCTCGCCTGCAAGGATCTGCATTTCGCCCATGAGCTTGGCCGCGAATTCGGCGTGCCGCTCGACCTTGCCGGCATGGTGCAGCAGACCTTCATCCGGGCCCGCTCGCAATATGGCGGCGATGCCTGGTCATCACAGGTGGTGAAGCTGCTGGAAGACGCTGTGGGCACGGATCTGCGGGCGCCGGGCTTCCCCGCCACCATCGTCGCCGAGGCCTAGAGCGCGATCGTTTTTGATCGAAGCACCCATGCTTCGATCAAAAACGTGAATCGCCCTCTATCTTATTGAGGAGAGACGGATTCACGTTTTAGACAAAATCGCAAAGCGATTCCGTCTAAAACGATCCGGCTCTAAGCGGCCTCACCGGATACGGCAAAGCGGACCTTTTCCGGCTTGGCCGCCCGCATGGTAAAGTGGCCCATCATCATGATTGGGCCACTGCCATGTATTTGCCGACGCATTTCGCCGAAACTCGCACCGACCGCTTGCAAGAAGTCATGGCCAATGCCGGCCTTGTCACCCTGGTGACGATGACAGATGACGGCATGGAGGCGAGCCATATCCCCATGCTCTATGACCCGGCACCCGCGGCCGACGGGTCGGCCCCGCATGGCACCCTCTACGGCCATGTCGCCCGCGGCAATCCGCAATGGCGCCGCTTCCAGGCCAATGTGGATGCGCTGGCGATCTTCCAGGGTCCGGATGTCTATGTGACGCCCTCCTGGTACGAGACCAAGCAGGAAAGCGGCAAGGTAGTGCCGACCTGGAACTATGTCGCCATCCATGCCTATGGCCGCCTCAGCACCTTTGATGACCGGGAGCAGCTGCTGCGACTGGTCACGCGGCTGACCGAAAGGCAGGAGCAGCGCCGCGCGCAGCCTTGGGCGGTTAGCGACGCGCCCAGCGATTATATCGACGCCATGCTCAAAGCCATTGTCGGCATCGCGCTGCCGATCAGCCGCCTGGAAGGCAAATGGAAGATGAGCCAGAACCGCAACGCCGCGGACCAGGCCGGCGTCATTGCCGGCTTACGCGCCGAGGGACAGGAGCCCATGGCAGAACTTATCGCAGAAGTCACATCCCCTTGATGCAACCCATCCCCTCGATACCGTTGCAGGAGGAGCAAAAAGACCTTTCTGCCCCCAGCAGAAACAGGCACTGACAATTTTCCCGTCTGTGATAATATTGCTACCAACGGCTGCAAGCTGACGATTGCGGCCGAGGAAACCACGGTGATCGCGCTTGCAGTGCGGTCTGATCGGGGAGACGCAGGTGCTTCTGCAGTGGTTTCGCCTGGTGACGGCGCCGATCACCGGTCTTCTGATTGTCGCGCCCGCGGCGGCGAGCGGTACCCCATCTGTGTTCGGCTGCGACCTGCCCATCCATATCGCCTTTGCTGAATCCGGCGCCCTGTATCATCAAGGCGTCGGCATCGATCCGGACGTCATCACCGAACTGGCGGCGCGCACCGGCTGCAAATTCGACCCTGTCGTCTTGCCACGGGAACAGATCTGGCGCCAATTCAACCAAGGCGCTGTCGACATGACGACAGGCGCCCGGGAAACCGCCGAACGCGATAAATTCGCCTATTTCGTCCCCTATATCGGCCTGAAGACGGTGATCATTTCAGGCACCGGCATCGCGACCCAGATCCGCTCCTTTGACGACGTTCTGGCCCATCCGGAATGGCGCATCGGCATTGTCACCGGGTTTTTCTACGGCGCCTATTACGACTACCGGCTGCACGGGCTGCGCGAGCAATACCGGATCATCACCTATCCGGATCAGCAGAAGCTTTATAGCGGCCTAAAACACGACGATATCCAGGTCGTTCTCGGCCAATCCATCAACTACACATTCTATTTTCCGCTGGAAAGCGACCAGCAGAACTTTGTCATGTTCGACTCTTCGCCGTCTCCCCCAGCCCCGTATAACCTCGTCTTCCGCGATGACCGCTTTACGCCGACGATGGTAGATGCCTGGACCCGGGTGATTGAGAAGATGCGCCTGGATGGAACTCTTGAGAAAATTTATCGGCGTCACGTTTCAGCAGGCATTGCTCAGTATCTGCTGGATTTTTGACGTCGCTCACATGACTGGAGCATAGAAATGGTCGACACCATGCAATCTCCGGACAGGTCATCACGCGATGCCGGCGAGCTCGGCGACACAGCTGCGGAGAGTTCCCGCAAGCTGCTGCGCCTGCCATTGCAGCTCGTCGCCGCCTTGGGCGCCATCGCCTTTCTCGTCATCATCGTCGGCCTGCTTGCCTGGCAATCCTACCAGACGTCACAGCAGGCGCTGATCCAGGCATCCGCCGATACGATCGGCTACATCCGGGATTCCGTCACCGAGAAGGCCAAAGGCATCTTGAAGCCAGCAGAAGCCCAGCTCGGCTTTTTGACCAGGGGGCCGCTCGCCGATGCGACGACCTTGACAGAACGATTGCAGGAAATACCGATCATTGCTGAGACGTTGCAGCAAAATCCCCTGATCGATGCCATCTATGCCGGTTATCCTGATGGCGAATTCGTGCTCTACCGGCCGCTACATACCGACGCCGACCGGCACCGCTTTTCCGCACCGGATCAGGCGGCCCTGCTGGTCCAAACGGTGACGACCGGCAACGATCACCAGATGATCGGCGAGTACCGGCTCTATGACGATCATAACATGTTGATCAGCTCGACAATCGAACCGGGCTATCATTTTGATCCCCGTACCCGGCCCTGGTATCAGGCTGCCGTCAATAAGGCGGACCCGATCATCACCTCGCCTTATGTCTTCTTCACCACCCAGGAAATCGGCATCACGCTGGCGCGGCGCGCCCGCAATGCCGGTGCGATCATCGGCATTGATGCAAAACTCACGTCAATCGCGACCTTGATCTCGTCGCTCAAGATAACGCCCTCGGCCGAAGTCGCCCTGGTCAACAAACAGGCACAACTGATCGCCTATCGCGACCTGTCGAAGCTCATCATCAAGAACCAGGATGGCAGCCTTCGCCTGGCGACGGTCGACGATCTCGGCAATCCGCTGCTGATCCGCGCCGGCCATTTCTCTTTCGGCGGCTCGACCATGACCTGGGGCGGTATGAAGGCCTATGGCCGCATCTGGCAGGTCATTCAATCCAATATCGCCATCAGCGATACCGGGCAGCTCAAGCTGTTGATCGCCATGCCGGATGATGAGTTCTTCGCCTCCGCGCGCGAACTCGTCCTGCTGCAATTGAAGATCGCGGGCTTGATCCTGATCCTGGCAATTCCTCTGGTCTGGTGGCTGACCAAGAAACTTGTCACCCCCTTGCGCCGCTTGGCCAATGAAACGGCGAAGATCGGTCGTTTCGATTTCACCACGGATACCAAGGTTCGTAGCCATATCCGCGAAATCAACGATCTCGGCCGGGCGCTGGACCGTATGCGGCGCACGATCCGCAAGTTCCTCAAGATCGGCCGGGCGCTCGCAGCCGAGCGCGATTTCAAGCCGCTTCTCGACCGCGTCCTGCAGGAAACCATCGATGTTGTCGAGAGCGATGGCGGCGCCATCTATATGCTGGATGAAGACCAGAACGAGCTGGTGCCGGAGATCCTGCGCTGGCATGGCAGCAGTGTCGATGAGGAACAAGCTGGTCTCGCGCCGATCGCACTTACCCAGTCAGGCATCGTCAGCGAGATGTTGACGGCCATGCGCAGCAGTGAGATTTCCGTCATTCAGCGGCGCCTGGAAGAAGAGGAGCTGACCGCATTGGGATTGCGGGAAATGGCCTATGTCCTCAACGCCAATCGCCTCGCCCTTGTCATCGTTCCCTTGCTCGACCGCAATCAGGTGCCGCTGGGCGTTCTTCTGCTGGTGAAGGCCCTGACCGCTGAAGATCAGTCCTGGGTTGTCGAAGACCGTATGCTGCAGCTCATCCATGCGGTCAGCGGCAGTGCCAGCGTCGCCATTCAGAACAAGCTGCTACTGGATGCGCAGCGCAAGCTGATCGATTCCTTGATCAAGCTTGTCGCCGGCGCGATCGACGCCAAATCCGCTTATACCGGCGGCCATTGCCAGCGGGTACCCGTTTTGACCCGCATGCTGGCCGAGGCAGCGGTCGCACAGCAGGTGGGTCCCTATCGCGATTTCAGCCTGACCGACGAGGAATGGGAGGCGCTGGACATCGCCGCCTGGCTGCATGATTGCGGCAAGGTGACGACACCGGAATATGTGGTCGACAAGGCGACCAAGCTGGAAACCATCTATGACCGCATCCATGAAGTCCGCGGTCGGTTCGAGATCCTGAAACGTGATGCCGAGGTCGCATACTGGCGGGGCATTGCCGAAGGCGGCGACGAGGCGTCCCTGCGTGCCGTGATGAACGCGGAAAGGCAGCGTCTCGACGAAGATTTCGCCTTCATCGCCGTCTGCAACGAAGGTGGCGAATTCATGGAGCCAGCCAAGATCGAGCGATTGAAAGGGATTGCAGCCCGCACCTGGACCCGCACGATCAGCAACCGTCTCGGTGTTTCCTATGAAGAGAAGCGCCGCTTCGACCGGGTACCTGAAGCAGCCTTGCCAGTCGAGGAGCCACTACTGGCAGACCGTGACGATCATATCGTCGAACTGACCGAGCGGGACATCATTCCCGCCAACAATCAATGGGGCTTCCAGCTCAATGTTCCCAAGGTCAAATATAACCGCGGCGAACTCTATAACCTGAGCATCGGCCGCGGCACCCTGACCGAGGAAGAGCGCTATCGCATCAACGACCATATCGTTCAGACGATCATCATGCTGAACAGCCTGCCCTTCCCCAAACATTTGAAGAATGTGCCGGAGCTGGCCGGCGGGCATCATGAGAAGATGGACGGCACCGGCTATCCCAAGCGGCTCAAGGGCGGCGAGATGTCCCTGGTCGCCCGCATCATGGCCATCGCCGATGTCTTCGAGGCGCTGACCGCCGCCGACCGGCCATATAAGAAAGCCAAGAAGCTGAGCGAAGCGGTGAAGATCATGGGCTTCATGAAGAAGGACCACCATCTCGATCCGGATCTGATGGACCTGTTCCTGACCTCGGGGGTCTGGCGTGACTACGCCGAACGCTTCTTGCTGCAGGAGCAGATCGACGAACCGGACATTGCTTCGGTGATCGGCGTCCGGCCAGCCGCAGAGTAGTCGTGGGCGCTCAGCGTTTCGGCCAGATCTCGCCGACACGGGCAACAAAGGCATCGACGCGCTGCTTGAGTTCGGCGGCATCAATACCGGGTTTGTAGAGCGATCCGCCGATGCCGAAACCATCGGCACTGGCAGCCACATAGGCGGCCATATTGTCCACCGTGACACCGCCGACCGGCAGCAGCAGCGTCCCTTCCGGCATCACCTGGCGCCAGGCCTTGACGGCAGCCGGCGGCATCAATTCGCCGGGAAACATCTTCAACCCATCCGCGCCCGCTTGCAGGGCTGTGAAGGCTTCTGTCGGCGTGAAGGCGCCGGGCAGCGCCGCCATGCCATAGCCCTTGGCGGCGCGGATCACCGCCGTATCGCAATTCGGCGCTACAACCAGCTTGGCCCCGATCGCCTGCAATTCGTCGACCTGGGCGGTCGTCAGCACGGTGCCGGCGCCGATCAGGATATCGTCACCCGCCCGCTGCTGCATCCGGCGGATGCTGTCATAGGGTGACGGGCTGTTGAGCGGCACCTCGATCAATCGGATGCCGGCGGCGCTCAACACATCGAAAGCCCAATCGACCTCGGTCGGCTTGATACCGCGCAGAATGGCGACGATCGGCATCTGCTGCAACGCGTGGCGGATGAGGTTCATGACGGGGCTCCCGGAATTTCACCAGCAGAAGGGTATCAGGCAAGATTGGTCTTCAGGCGGCCGCCAACAAGCCCGCCGTTTTCGCCAGCTCCAGCAGCGCCACCGGCAACAGATCGGCGCTGTCGAGACAGGCGAGTTCAACACTGAGCATCTCGGTTGCCAGGCGGTAAGAATTCAGCAGCCCCGGCGAACCGATCGCCGTCACGCTGCCGGCGATCCCAAGCCGGTCCAGCCACTGCCTGGCATCACTGACTTCGGCACCGATCAGCACGCCGGACATGTAACTCGCAAGACCGGTGCGCGGCACCCGCTCGAACAATCCCAACGTGCGCACGCTGAACAGGCTGTGCAACAGATTGGCGGCATCCGGCCGGGTCGCCTGCTGCACACCGCGTCGGAAGCAGGCTTCATCGAAGACATCGCCGTCCATCAGCTGGCTGAGCGTGCCGCTCTTGCGCCAGAGGCCGAAGGTCTCGCCGGTCATATAGGTGCGGAACCGCGTCAGGCTCCCCGCCTCCGCCAGCGCCCATTTCGAATGGGTGCCCGGCAGGAGGAACACGCCGTCGGTCAGGTTCGCCCGCAGCAGCCCGGCTAATATTTGGCATTCCTCGCCGCGCATCACTTCCGGCTGGATCTCGCTGTCGACGGCGACACCCGGCACGATCCAGGCGCGACCGAAATCAGGATCCTCGATCTTGGCGAGATGCCGTGACAGGTCGCGCAGCAGAACCGGTGCCATCTGATACGGCACTTCCTGCCAGCCCAACTTACTGCCGACCATGCCGGCCATGATCACCGGCGCCTTCGGTGCGGCGGTCAGCCAGTCATGGCAGAAAGCCTGAAAGGACTGGGCGAACTGTCGATCGCCATGGGCGAGCAGACCCTTGTCGTCGTGGCGCTCCTCCATCACCGCGCCATCGCGCGACAGGGCCCAGGCACGACGGTTACTGGTGCCCCAATCGGCGACGATGCAGTCGATGCGAGCCGTGCTCATCGCCATTGCTCAGAGAACGCCGACGTCGCCATAGCTGAACTGGCCGGTCTCAGGTTCCGCGAGGCGATTGCGCAGCGGCTTGCCGAACTCCGCCATCTCGATCTCGAAGATGTCCCCCGGTTGGGTCTTGATGCCATCGGCAAAGCTCAATGTCGCCGTGCCGAAGAAATGGATATGCACGTCACCGGGTCGGCGGAAGAGATCATATTTGAAATGGTGATATTCCAGATTGGCGATGGTGTGGGACATGTTGCCCTCACCACTGTGGAAGGGCTTGCGCCAGATAATCTCATTGCCGCGCAGGATACGGCTTTCCCCTTCCAGCTTCTCGGGCAGATCGTCGACCAGCAATTCCGGACCGATGGCACAGGCACGCAGCTTGGAATGGGCGAGATAGAGGTAATTCTGCCGTTCCATCACATGATCGGAATATTCATTGCCGATCGCATAGCCGAGGCGCCAGGGCTTGCCGTCTTCGCCAATCAGATAGATGCCGGCGAGCTCCGGCTCCTCGCCACCATCGAGCGCGAAGCCCGGCAAAGCGAGATCGGCGCCGGGATGGGCGACGATGCTGCCATCGCCCTTGTAGAACCATTCCGGCTGCACGCCGGGGCCGTCGCCGACCGGCTTGCCGCCTTCCAATCCCATTTTGAACATCTTCATGGAATCGGTCAGCGTTTCCTCGCCGCCACTGAGAGTCTGATGCATCTTGTCGCGGGCATCGGCACTGCCGAGATGCGTCAGGCCGGTTCCGGAGACGAGGCAATGGGCGGGATCCGGATGATCGATCGGCGGCAAGATCCGACCGTCGGCGAGGAGCATGGGGTAGTTGAGTACCATCCCCTCGCCGCGTTCGAAGACCAGATCGTCGAGCCGAATGCCCTGGGAGATCGCTGCCTTGGCCAGATCGAGGATCGTCCTTTCGTCGCCGGGCACTGTGATGGCGCGGTCGCCATCCACCCGGGCGACAACCCGGCCTATCGACATCTCGATCTGTAGCAGACGCATGTTAGCCAACCTTCTTCAGCAACAGAGCATAACTGATCACCGAGGCAACGATCGTCAACCCGGCGATGAACTGATACCAGAAACCGGTCAGGCCGAGCGACACAATTCCGGTCTCCAGCGAGCCCATGATGAGGACGCCCATGAAGGTGCCCCAGATCGTGCCTTTGCCGCCGAACACCGAGGTGCCGCCGATGAAGACAGCCGCCAGGGTCGGCAGCAGCATGCTGTCGCCATGGCTGGGGAAGAAGGACTGGTTGAAGGCAAGGCTGAGCAGGCCGGCGATTGCCGCCATGAAACCCATCAGCATGAAGCACTTGATCTTCACCATGTCGGTATCGATGCCGACCATGCGCGCGCTCGCCGCATTGTCGCCGACGAAGAGCACATGGCTGCCGAAGCGATGCTTGCGATAGATCAGGCCGAGGCCGACAGCGATCGCCACGAACCAGACGAACTGTGCCGGCAGATAACCGCCGATCTTGCCGACCAGCAGGCTGTTCCAGACCGTCCCATCCATCTCGTAGAGCGAGATCGCCTGGCCCTGCACCAGAACCTGGATCAGGCCGCGCCACAGGAACATCGTACCGATGGTCAGCACGATCGACGGCACGCCGACCTTGGTGATGATGACACCGTTGAGCCAGCCGAGCACGACGCCGACGGCAATGGCCGCCAGGAAACAGAGCAGGAAATTGACTTCATTGGAAAACAGATAGGCGAAGACATAGGCGCTGAGCCCCATGATCGACGGAAAGCTGAGGTCGATCTCGCCCAAGGTCACGATGAAAGTCGCCGCCACCGCCAGGATGCCGGAAAAGGCGATGGTGCCCATCAGGGCGGCATAGATGCCGGAATCCAGGAAAGTATCCGGGGCGCCGACAATATAGACGAGGAACAACAAGGCGCAGATCGCTGTCACAACCACGGGAATGCGGTTGCGAGCCAAGAATTGATGCGCGGTCATGATGCGATCGCTCCCTTCTGATGCAACTCAACCATCATGTCGATCAGCTGATCGCGCGAGATCTCGGCCTTGGTGAACTGTGCCGCCACCTGGCCCTTGTCGAGGATGATGAACCGGTCGGCCACGTCATGGACGTGGAAAATATTGTGGTCGATGAAAATCGCCGACTTACCCTTGTCGCGGATATTGCGAATGAAATTGAGCACCTTGCGTTGCTCGGACAGAGCAAGGCCGGTCGTCGGCTCGTCGAGAATGATCAATTCAGCATTGAAATAGAGTGCGCGGGCAATGGCGACGCCCTGCTTCTCGCCGCCCGAGAGGCCCTTCACTTCGGAATCGACATTGATCACCTCGGAGGTGAAGCCCATGTAATCGCGCAACAGCCGGCGGGTCTCTTCCTTTTGCTTCTTGATGTCGAGGAAGCCAGCGGCCGTGGTCAATTCGCGGCCGACAAACACATTGCGCCAGAGCTCCTGCTGATCGGCCAAGGCCCGTTCCTGATAGACCGTCTCGATGCCGAGTTCGCGCGAGCGCTTCACCGAGCTCAGCGTGATCCGCTGTCCCTTGAACTGGATTTCACCCGCCGTCGGCCTGTGAACCCCAGTGATCACCTTGATGAGGGAGGATTTGCCCGCCCCGTTATCGCCGACCAAAGCAACGATCTCACCGGGGAAGATTTCGAAACTGACGCCCTTGAGAACATTGAGGCGTCCGAAGGCAAGCTTGATGCCGTTAAGCTGCAGAAGTGGATCTGTCACTGTCTTACTTTCTATCGCCCTGCTGGGTCAGGTGGAAGATACGTCGCCAGGCCGGCTGCTGATGCGAGCCGAATACCGCCTCTCATTCGGCGGAATGCAGTAAGTCATAAAGTCGATAAAGCACGGGCCTGCCATCGGAAGGTCGGCGATGGCAGGCCCGGCAAGAGGCGTTTAGCGGATGCCTTCCTTGGCAAAGGGCGCGACCGCATCGATGTTCTTGCTGCTGATGATCGCCGCACCGGTATCGACGTCAAAGCCGGCAAAGCCGAACTTGCTGGTCAGATACATCTGCAGGATCGGCAGATAGCCTTGCAAGAAGGGCTGCTGGTCAAGTACGGCCTTCACATAGCCAGACTTGATCGCCTGGGCGGTCGGTGCCGAAAGATCGAAACCGGCGCCGCAGACCTTGTCCTTGTCGGCATTGGCATTCTTGAAATAGAGCGGAATGGTCGCCGTCAGCGTGCCATGATCGGTGATCACCGCCTTGGTATCCGGATTGCTCTGGAAATAGGCCGAGAACACCGGCACGCCCTGCGACGGATCCTTGTTCACCGAGTCCGAGATTTCCAGATACTGGACATTGACGCCCTTGGCCTTCAGCGCATCGACCACACCCTTGGTGCGCTCGCCGCGGCCCTGCTGGCCCATCAAGCCCCAGACCAAAGCCTTGTCGCCCGATTTCAGCTGGCAAATATCGAAAGCGGCATTGCCAAGCATTTCGCCCGAGGGATAGAGGCGCTGGCCGACATAGCCCATGCCATCGCCCTTATACTTGCCCTCGCTGTCGGGCAGATCGACATTGGCCGTGGTGACGATGATGCCATCGGCGCGGGCCTCATCGATCAGCTTCGAGAGCGCGCCCTCGCCCGGATGACCCATGATGGAGATGCCGGTTGGCTTGCGGGCGATCTGCTCCTTGAACTGAGCGACCATCTTCTCCGGATTCCAGTCGGACCAGACATAGTCGACATGGCAGCCGGTTTGCTTTTGCGCCAATTGCGCACCGCGATAGACGATCGAAGCGAAAGTGTCGCCCTCGCCGCCACCGGGGAAAAAGACGAATTTCTTGCCGGCGCAAGAGCCGTCCGCATCGGCATGCGCCGCCTGCGGCGCGAGCGCCAAAGTCATGGACGTCAGCAACATGCTGCCGGCCGCCAATAAGAGTTTTTTCATCGAAGCGCCTCCCTTAATGTCTTGTCTGACGACGGTTTCAGCTCGCCGGATCTTTTATTGATCCGTTGTTGGAAACCGGATCTTGATTGAAACAGGCGGGTTTTATCATACAAAAAACAAGGCAGCAACGCCATTTTGTATTACAAATAAAAACAGGAAGTGATAGAGTGACGGCGACTGGAAGAGCCATGCAGAAGCAAGCAAAAATCACACGGTCGCGGCGGGGAAACAGCCTGCATCACAGCGTTGCCCAGGATATCGGCGCCCGAATCCTGAAGGGCGAGTTCGCCCCCGGAACGCTGCTGCCCAATGAGGCGGAATGGTGCAAGGCCTACGGCGTCAGCCGGACAGCCGTCCGCGAAGCCATCAAGATGTTGGCGGCCAAGGGACTGATCGTCTCGCGGCCGAAGATCGGCTCGCGCGTGCAGCCGCGCGATGCCTGGAACCTGCTCGACCGCGATGTCCTGGTTTGGTATTGCGCTGCAGCAGACCAGCACCACTTCCTCGCCAACATGCAGCAATTGCGGCAGATCCTGGAGCCGGAAGCGGCGGCCCTGGCCGCCGAAAACCACACCGCGGCACAGCTTGCCGAGATCGAGGCGGCCTATAACGGCATGCGCGATTCGCAGTCATTTCCAGACTGGAATGCCGCCGACGTCAAATTCCACCTCGCCATCCTGTTCGCCGCCGGCAACGAATTGCTGGTGCCGCTCGGCTTCGTCATCGAATCGGCGCTCGGCAACATGTTCGACTGGACCACACGACATAACGAGGATTTCCGCAGCGCCCTGCCCCTGCATGAACATATCCTGGTGGCGATCCGGCAACGCCGGCCCGAAGCCGCCCGACGGGCCGTGCGCAAGCTGCTCGGCGACACCAACCGAGTCATCGGCCTCGCTCATGACGAGCCGGCCGGCGAGCGTCTCACCCGCAAATCCTGACCACCACCGCCTTTCCCCCGGCACATTGCCCCGACTCTGCCATTCAAGGCAGGATCGGGGACCATGAAGGAGCATCGCTTATGGACCTCGCTGCTTACGCGCGGCATTCCAGCCTGAAAGATCAGACGGTTTTGGTGACCGGCGGCGGCAGCGGCATCGGCGCGGCAATTGTCGAATGTTTCCTCGAGCAAGGCAGCAAGGTCGCTTTCATCGATATCGAGGAAGCGGCCAGCCGCGATCTCTGCGACCGGTTGCAGGCGCAATATCAGTGCCGCCCGCTTTTCATTCCCTGCGATATCCGTGACATTGCCGCGCTGCGGCGGG
>DATMUQ010000616.1:0-2217 GCA_035563795.1 Terriglobales bacterium
CACCCCAGCTGCCACCGATCGCCCAGGCGCCGAAGCCGATAGCAGAAGCCTGGAAGCCTGCTCTGCCGAATAGCCGTTTCTCCATGGCGATACCTCTCTGTCGATTGTTAAACGGGGCTTATGTAATGCGTGGAACGCCACGCCGCCAGCCCCGTTCAGAAGTCCTCCGTTTAGAAACCGCTCAGCACGATCTTGCCGATCGACTTGCCGCTTTCCAGCAAGGCATGAGCCTTGATCAGATTGGCGGCATTGATGGTACCGAAATTCTCCGCCAGGGTGGTCTTGATGACACCCTGGTCGACCAGATCGGCAACCTCGTTGAGAATCTCATGCTGGCGGGTGATATCCACCGTGGTGTAAAGCGCGCGGGTGAACATCAGTTCCCAATGTAGCGAAGCACTCTTGCGCTTCAGCTGACGCACATCGATCGCTTCCGGATCGTCGATCAATCCGACCCGGCCCTGCGGCGCAATGGTGGCGGCAATACCCTCCCAATGCTTGTCGGTCGCATTGGTGGAGAAGATGTAATCGACCGCGTCGATGCCGACACGCGTCAACTCTTCGGGCAACGACTTGCTATGATCGATGACGTGATGGGCACCGAGATCCTTGACCCAGGCGATGGTCTCGGGCCGCGAGGCAGTGGCGATGACGGTGATACCGGTCAGTTGCCGTGCCAGTTGGATGGCGATCGAGCCGACACCGCCGGCGCCACCGATGATCAGCAGCTTCTTGCCCTGCGCGCCGGCGCCGCGCGGCACCTGCAGCCGGTCGAACAGCATCTCGTAAGCAGTCAGCGCCGTCAGCGGCAGGGCAGCGGCCGATGCGGCATCGAGGCTGCGCGGCTTGTGCCCGACAATACGCGCATCGACCAGCTGGTAGGCGGCATTGCTACCGGCCCGGGTGATATCGCCGGCATAGAAGACGGCGTCACCGGGCTTGAAGAAAGTGACAGCGGCGCCGATCGCCTCGACCGTCCCGACGGCGTCCCAGCCGAGGATGACAGGCGCGCCTTCCTTGCCTTCACGGCCCCGGCGGACCTTGTAGTCGACCGGATTGACGGAGATGGCCTCGACCTTGACCAGCAGGTCCTGGGGTCCCGGCACCGGTTTCGGCAGATCAAGATCCTGCAGCGCACCGGCCTCGTTGATCGGACGGCTGGTCACATATCCCACGGCTTTCATCTCTGGTCTCCTCAAGGAAAGGCGGCTGTTGAATCGGCAGCGAGCCGCGTGGGCCCGCCCGCTTGAAACATGGGGGCAGGCGATCAATATTAGAAATTCATTGTTTATATTTTTATCATACGAAATTGAAATAGATCACCCAGACATAACGCCGGATAACCCAGATGCGTGCCACCGATCTCGATCTTGAAGGCCTGCGGGCCTTCGTCGCCATTGCCGAAACCGGCGGTTTCACTGCCGCCGGCCAAGTCCTTGGCCGCAGCCAGTCGGCCATGAGCATCAAGATCCGCAAGCTCGAAGAGGTTCTTGGCCGGCCAGTCTTCACCCGGACCAGTCGTAGCCTGGCGCTGACGCGCGATGGCGAGCTGCTGCTGACCTATGCCCGGCGCCTGCTCGCCTTGAATGACGAGACCGTCCAGCGCTTCGGTGAAAGCGAGGCCAGTGGCTCGCTCCGCCTGGGCGTCGCCGAATATGTCGTGCCGGATCATCTGCCCGAGCTTCTCGCCCGCTTCCGCGAGATATATCCCGCGGTCGATGTGGAGGTCCGCGTCGCCGGCAGTGCCGCTTTGGTCACGGCGCTAGACAAGGGCGAGATCGACCTCGCCATCGCCAAGCGCGATGACGGCGAAACCCGCGGCGAGGTGATCCGCCGCGAGCCCTTGGTCTGGGCCTGCAGTCGCAGCTTCGATCTCGCTCAGGCCGACATCCTGCCGCTCTGCATGCTGCCGCCGCCCTGCATCTTTCGCAGTCGCGCCGTCGAGGCCCTGAAGGCTGAAGCCCGGGCCTGGCGTGTCGTCTATACCAGCGACAGCGTCAACGGTGTGGTGGCCGCCTTGCGGGCCGGGCTCGGCGTCTCGGCGATTGCCGAGAGTTCATTCACGCCGGAGTTGCGACTGTTGAATGCGGAAGATGGCTTTCCCGACCTGCCTGATGTCGAGCTGACCGTCTTCGGTGCCGGCCGCAGCAAGGCGGCATTGAAGCAGGCATTGATCCGCTTCTTCCAGGAACGGCTTGAAGTGCTCGATGCCGGCCG
>DATMUQ010000617.1:0-3085 GCA_035563795.1 Terriglobales bacterium
GGCGCGGCCGGAGATCAGGCGCATCGCCGCCTGGCGCCGCAGCAGGCGATCGGCCAGCACCACCATCACCACCAGCGACAGCAGGATGAGGGATTGCGAGCCGGCCATGGGGAAATCCACCGGATAGCTGCTGGCGGCGGCATAGATGCCATAGGTGAGGACGCCGAAATTCGACAGCCGCGCGATGGTGGAGGCGAGGCCGAAATCCGACAGCACCTCGGCGAAGGTGGCGATGGCGCTCAAGGCGAGTGCTGGGGCGAGCAGCGGCAAAGTGATGCGCAGCCAGACCCGCAGCGGCCGCGCACCCGAGAGGCGGGCCGCTTCCTCGAATTCATTGCCGAGACCGGCGAGGGCACCGCCGATGATGAAGCTCGCCAACGGGAACAGGCTCAGCGTATGGACGAAGACCAACCCGGGCAAGGCGAAGAAGGCGTGGTCGAGACCTTCCGGCAGCAAACCAAGCTGCGCCAGATAGCCGCCGGGCGACATCAGCAGCACCCAGGCGAGACCCTTGAGATAAGACGGCGTCAGGAAGACCAGCCAGGGCACCGTCATGATGACAGCGCGCAAAGGCAGGTTGCAGCGCATCAGGGTGATGGCGAAGAGACCGCCGAGGATGGTCGCGGTGACGGCGACGGTGGCCGCCAGCTGCAGCGAGTTCAGCACCGAGATCGCAAGGCGCGGCGAGGCGAAGACACGGGCGAGCGGCGCCAGGCTGAAACTGGCATCGGCGGCGGTGAGGTCGAACAGGTTCGGCAGGACCGCCTGGATCAGCACCACCAGCAAGGGCAGGCCGATCAGCAGGAAGAAGGCGAGATAGATCAGCGCATCGATGGCATGGCCCGGACGCAGCCGCGTGAGCGCGGCAAAGCGCCGCCAGCGCGCGGTTACCTGCGAACCGGGGGTGTGCCAGTTGGGGCCGCGGTTGAAATCCGCAGCCCCTTCCTGGTTCAGGTCATGATCGAGCGTAGTCGCCATGATGTTCTCGTTCGCTACGTTCCAGATCAAGGGATCAGGGAACGAAGGTCTCCTTGTACCACTGCTTCCATTCGGTCTCGTGTTCGCCGGCGACGCTGTCATTCAGCAGCACGAACTTGATCTTCTCGTCGCGGCCAGCCTTCGGCTTCACACCATGGATGACGGGGATGTAATAGAAGTCGGTATCATCACCGTTCTGCATCGCCGCCTGACCTTCCGGGCTCATCACGAAGGCGATGAACTTACGCACGGCTTCGAGATGCTGGGTCTTCGAGCTGATGCCGAGGCCCTGGGGCAAGGCGATCGAGCCTTCCTTCGGATAGATGGCGATGACCGGTTCGCCGGCTGCCTTCTGGCCGATGATGGCGCTGTCCTGGTTGATGCCGAGCTTGGCATCGCCGGTGAGGACCGCCTTGTTGACCTTGCCGCCGCTGGAAAGACCGGCGAGCGCCTTGTTGGTCAGGGTCGCCTGCAACTGCTTCTTGCCGGCATCGACGCCGACCGTCTGGAAGTAGCCGGCCAGCCACTGGTAAGCGGGGCCGGAGAGGTTGGGATCCTTGGCAGCGACGCTGCCAGCAAACTTCTCGAGGTCGGCCCAGGATTTCGGCATCTCATTGGCCGGCACCTTCTTGGTATTGACTTCGATCGCCGTGGTGCTGGCACCGGTCGGCACGAAGGCATGGCTCTTCGGCAGCAGGGTCTTGCCGAGCTCGGTGAAGGGGATCTTGGCGGTGACATCGGCCGGTACCGGCTGCAGCACGTGATCCTTTGCCATGCGCTCCATGACAGCCGAGCCGTCGAGCCAGACGATGTCGAATTGCGGATTGCTGCCTTCGGCAGCGATCTTGCCTAGGGTCTCACCGGTGCTGCCCGGTTCCACCACATCGACGGTGATGCCGGTCTTGGCGGTGAAGGCCTTGGCGACAGTGCCGGCGAAATCCAGCGCGTCATACATGACGATATCGGCGGCCGAAGCCTGGGTGGCGGCGGCGCTGGCGACCAGCAAGGCGATGCCGATCGATGTCTGTTTCAGCATAAAATCCATCTCCCGTTAGAGCTCAGTTCAAAGGCAAAGCAGCATCCTTGCCGGCATCACCCCTGATGCCGGCCTGGTTCAGTCTGTCGTCGTGTCAGTCGTGGTCCACGGCCGCGGATGAAGCAGCCGCTATGCGTGCGCTATTTCGTCGGCGACCCTTTCCGTCCGAGGCCGCGTTTCAGCCAGTCTTTGTCGAGGGCGCCCCGCAAGGCGCCGAGATCTTCCAGTGAGGTGAGGGCGGCCTCGCGACGGCGCGCGGCCAGCGCCGTCACCAGCGCTTCGATCACCACCACGGTGGCGCCATGCATGGAGAGATTGACGGCACGGCCCCGCGGCACCGGCAGCACCGCGCGGGCACGGTTGCCGACAAAGGGGCCCAGGCTGTCGCTGAGCAGGATGACCGGCATCTGCAATTGCTCGGCGCGGTCCAGGGTTACCGCGACTTCGCGGTAGATCGGCGCATAGGCGATCATCAGCAGCGCTTCGCCTTGCCTGAGGCCGATCAGTCGGTCGGCAAGGCCGATGCCGCTGACCGACAGTGCGGTTGCCGGCAGGCCGATGCGGTTGAGCTGCAAAGTGGCATAATCAGCCATGGCACCGGAGGGGCCGATGCCGAAGACATGGCAGCGCGGCACGGTGGCCAGCAACTCGACGCAGCGGGCGAAGCTTTCCTCGAAGGCCGGTTCCTGCAGCACCCGCAGGCTTTCGGCATGGGCATCGAGCACGTGATGCAAGGCGGCGGGGGCATTCTCGCCGGCCTCGTCGAGCGTGTGGCGCAGCCGGTTGCTGGGGCTGGGGACATTATTGGTGAGTTCGCTCAAGGCCGCTTCGCGGAGGCCCGCGAGGCTGTCAAAGCCGAGGGAGCGCGCGGTCCGCACCACGGTCGCGTCGCTGGTGCCGGTTTGGGTGCCGATCTCGATTGCAGAGCCCAGCAGCAAAGCTTCCTTCTGGGTCATGAAGAAGCGCGCCACCCGTTGTTCCGCCGGCGTCAGGCGAGGCAGGGCCTGGGCGATGCGGCTTTCGAAGGAAAGCGGCTCGGTCTCCTGCGCAATATCGTTGGCGGCTTTTGGC
>DATMUQ010000618.1:0-7364 GCA_035563795.1 Terriglobales bacterium
AAACCGGTAACGACGCAAGAAGCTGAGGTCTATAGCGGTCCATCGGTGGTCCGGGGCCGGCCTGAGGGATTGCCCGAAAGCGCCAAGCCCAAGCCCAAGCCCAAGAAAAAACCGACAACGCCACCCCCGGTTGATACCACCACCCAGTCCGGCGGCGGCCCGCAGGGGGCGGCCGAGCCCGGCCAGACGCCGCCGGCGGCGACCACGACACCCGATGCGACCGCGAGCGATAACGCCTCCGGCGATACCACCAGCCCGGCCAATACGGATAGCAGCAGCCAGACCGCATCCCTGCCGGATCATACGGTTGGCAGCAAACCGGACGACATGATCGGACGGGATGAGAATGGCATCCGGGCCCTGATCGGGGCTCCCGCCAAGACCCGGACGGAAGGTTCCACCACGGTGTGGTCATATGAAAAAGATGGGTGCAGCCTGGACCTTTTTCTCTTCTATGACGTTAAGACCGGCGCTCAGCGTGTTTTGAGTTATGAAATTAAACCGAGTGCCACCGACAGTGACGCGATCCAGGCCTGCTATAACAAGTTCCACAACAATGTCTGACCCGAATGTCTAAACCGGCATCCGCCACGATCATCGTCGTCGATGACGACGACCTGTTCCGACCGCTCCTGGTCGGCAATCTGCGTGAAGCCGATTATCTGGTCAGCGAATTCGATTCACCCGATGCCCTGTTGCAGGAACTGGAGAAGGGCCCGATCCCGGCCGACCTCTTCATCCTCGACTGGAAGATGCCAGGGATGACCGGCTTCGAACTGCTGAAGCAATTGCGCGGCCGCGGCATCACCACGGCGACCTTGTTCCTGACCTCGCACGACGATGTGCTCTACGAAGAATCCGCCCTGCGCGAAGGCGCCGCCGATTTCGTCGGCAAGACCCGCAGCTTCGCCATTCTGCGTCATCGGATCGAGCGCGTTCTCGGTGCCGTCAATGCGCCCCCCACCGGCGATGCCAGTGCACCGGCAACGATCGGCGCCTTGATGCTCGACAGTGCCCAGCACCGCGCCACCTGGCGCGACAAGGTCATCGAATTGACGCTGGGCGAATATCGCGCCGTGCAATTGCTGGCGACCTCGGGACGCGATGTCAGCTACCGTGAGATCTACGATACCATGCGCGGCGAGAACTTCATCGCCGGTGCTGGCCCCGAAGGCTACCGGGCGAATGTGCGCGCCCTTGTCAAACGCATCCGTCAGAAATTTGCCGAAGCAGATGCCAGTTTCGCCGCGATCGAGAACTATCCCGGCTATGGCTATCGCTGGAAAGTGAGCGATGCATAGACTGCTCCGGCTGTTCAGCGGGTCGCTGACCGCCAAGCTGCTCCTGTTGGCTATCGTCTTTCTGGTCGTTCCGGCCATTCTTTACGGCCGCTTCGAAGCCGCGGACCGTGAAAGGCAGGAGCTGCTGCTGCGCAACCTGCAGATCCAGGGACGCCTGGTGGCGCAGAGTCTGGAAGACAATCTGAAATCGCTCGGCCCCAAGGCCGTGGTCGAAGCAGCCAAGGCAGTCGACGATCTCGGCCGCGGCGAACTCCGTATCAAATTGCTGCTGCGCCCGAATGGCCAGGGCGACAGTTTCTATTATGTGGCCGCGACCCCGCATGTCGACGCCACCTACCTCAAAGCCGAGCAGCAGAGTCTTGCCGAGACCGGCGTGCTGGCGCATCTCGAACAGAGCTGCGGCGGCAATCAGCCTCTCGCCACCAATTTCACCACGCCGAGCGGCCAGGTCGAGCTGCTGACCTCGATCACGCCGTTCTATACCGATCTCGGCTGTTGGGTCGTCATCACCGCTTACGCCGAGAGCGATCTCGCCGGCGAATCCCTGACTCAGCCTTTCGCCCAGACACCGGCGGTGCGTCTCGCCGCCTTGTTCTATGCGATGATCGCCGTGCTCTTCCTGATCCTCGGCGGCACCATGTGGCTCAGCATCCGGCGCTTCGCCGATCTCGCGCGTCAGATCCGCCGCGGTCGCACGCCGATCGGCAAGTCCTTCGCAGAAACTTCGCCGGTGCCCGAACTGGCAGCGGTGGCCGGCGAGTTCGATCGCTTGGTTGCCACCCTGCATGCCTCGGCCCGCAGCATCCGCGATGCGGCGGAAGAGAATGCCCATGCCTTTAAGGCGCCGCTGGCGGCAATCTCGCAATCGCTGGAGCCGCTGCGCCGGCTGACCCAGAATGATACGCGCGGCCAGCATGCGGTGCAGGTCATCGACCGGGCCATCGCCCGGCTCGATGGCCTGGTGGCCGCCGCAAGGCGTGTCGACGAAACCATCGCCGAGCTGATGAATGCGCCGCGCCAGGCGGTCGACCTGACGGCATTGCTCTTCAACATGGCCCGCGGCTTCAACGATGCCCAAGCGACTCTGCCTAGTGCTGAGCGCGTCCGCGTCAATGTGGTGGCGGGAACGCGGCTGCGGGTTGCCGGCACCGAGGAAGCGATTGAGACGGTAGTCGAGAATCTGATCGACAATGCGATCAGCTTCTCGCCGGGGGGCTCGGTGGTTCAGGTCAGCCTGCAGGCCAAAGGCGGCATGGCGCGGATGACGATCGAGGATAACGGCCCAGGTGTCGCCCCCGAGGATCTCGAGCGGATCTTCGAACGGCATTTCTCCCATCGCCCTGATCTGAGCGCACCCGATACCAGCAGTGGCGATTCTCATTTCGGCATCGGCCTCGCCATCGTGCGTCGCAACGTCGAGTTGATGGACGGTACGGTGCTGGCGGAGAACCGCGCAGAAGGCGGCCTCAAGGTCACAGTACGCTTGCCGATCGCGCCCAATCTTTAACTGGCGCAGTTTTTAACACATCGTTCCTTGGTCGATACCGGCGACGACGAAACCTCGTTTGTCGTCGCGAAATCACCGCGCTCTCAAGCAAACGATTCAAGCGAAGCGGTGAAGTGGTCGCCGGCATCATCGTGATCGCGTTCTTGTGAAGCAGCACACATGCCGCGCGCGCGTCCTGTATCCCAATAAAGAATCACGCTTTTTTCGACCCTATAAGGCAAGGGGTCACAGCTTTATCACAGTTTTGATGCGAGCCAGATCACGCATGCATCCGTAGCTTGATCGTTATATCTCCGTGGTCTTCCAATCGATCTTTCACGGTCGACCGCACTTAGTTCAAGCGGACTAACGACGACGGAGAAGAATGATGTCGCGTACCGGGAAGTTGGTTATGGCGCCTGCCGTCATTGCCCTGCTGGCCATGACGACGGCATGTTCGAATATGAATGATACCCAGCAGCGCGCCCTGTCGGGCGGCGCGATCGGTGCCGCAGGTGGCGCCGGTATCGGGTTGTTAACGGGTGCACCAGTCGCTGGTGCTTTGATCGGCGGTGCTGCCGGTGCCGGTATTGGTGTGTTGACGAAATGAGTTTGTCGCGGGTTCGCGTGAATGCGAATTCAGCTGAGCCCGCCGGAAGCTTTCGATCAACAGCAGAGGAGGAAACTGCTTCTATCATCGCCAGCGGATCTCGCCGTCGAGCCCCCAACATGACAGAGATCCGATAAGCGCGTCCCAGAACCGGTTGCAACCGGTTCACTCAACTGCCTGCCATGCGATCAAGACTCCTGACCTGATCCCATGGCAGAGGACCCGGCCCAAGTGGCCGGGTTTTCTTTTTGCGCTCAGATGTAAATCGTTCTGGTCCTCGTCGCGGATCCAGTATGGCGTTACCGCGGCTCAGGCCGCGGCGTAGGCTTCCTGGCCTTGGCGGCGTTCGATCGCCTGCGAGATCAGGCAGAGACCCAGCGCACCGAGCGCCAACGCGGCACCGACCCACGGTAGATCGGCGTAGCTGAGCCCATAGGAGAGCGCTGCACCGCCGATCCAGGCGCCACCGGCATTGCCGAGATTGAAGGCGCCCTGGTTCAGCGTCGAGGCGAGATTCGGCGCATCGATCGCCTTGTCGACGACGCGGATCTGCAGCGGGGCTACCAAGGCAAAATCGATGATGCCCCAGACGAAGATCGTCACCATCGCCGGGATGGCGAAATGGCTGGTACCGGCGAAGACACAGAGCGCCAAGGTCAGCGTCAGGAAGATACCGATCAGTGAGGGCATCAGGCGCCAATCGGCGAGACGGCCGCCGATGAAATTGCCGACGGTGATGCCGCCGCCGAACAGCAGCAGCACCGCCGCGGCCGTATGCGGCGTCAGGCCGGTGACTTCGCGCAGCAGCGGGGTGATATAGGTGAAGACGCTGAAGAGGCTGGCCGAAGCCATGACGCTCATCGCCATCGCCAGCACCACCTGGGTATTGCCCAGCACGCGGAACTCGCGCAGCACGCGGCCCGGCTCATGCGGGATGCGCGACGGTACCCAGGCGGCCAGGGCAACCGCGGCAATCGCGCCGATGCCGACCACTGCCCAGAAGGTCGCGCGCCAGCCGAGCGCCTGGCCAAGCGCCGTGCCGGCCGGCACGCCGAGGATGTTCGCAATGGTGAGGCCGGCAAACATGATGGCGATGGCGCGGGCGCGCTGATTGGGCGGCGCCAGATCGGCGGCCACGACGGCGCCGATGCCGAAGAAGGCACCATGGCAGAAGGCGGTGACGACCCGCGCCAGCATCAGCAATTCATAATTGGGCGCGACCGCGCAGAGGAAGTTGCCGAGGATGAAGACGCTGGCAAGGCCGATCAGGGTGGTCTTGCGCGGCAGTCGGTTGGTGATGATGGCAACGATCGGCGCGCCGATCACCACGCCCAGGGCGTAGCCGGTGACCAGCAGACCGGCCTGGGGAATGCTGATGCCGAGATCCTTCGCCACCTCGGGCAACAGGCCCATGATGACGAATTCCGTGGTTCCGATTCCAAAGGAAGCGAGGGCAAGGGCGAGCAGCGGGAGCGGCATTGGGGTGACCTGAAAAAAGGCAGTCGGGGGGAACCTTCGACTAACGGAAGCCATTGTATCATTGCGCTGCAGCATAACCATGTCACCGTTAACAAAGCTGCTATGCAAATTTAGGTCAGATTTACATCCCTTTAACTCATATTTCAGTCAGGGTAATTGACCTTGTTTTGAAATTATATTTCTAAATATCTAGATCATAAGATCAATAGATGCGTATTTGTTATCGGTAACGTAAGTTTGTGATAAAAGGGCGTTGCCTTACCGCAGCCGCGAAGGCATGATGGCTATTGATGCTGCGAATGCGAAGACGGCCGAGCCGAACGATGCGACCTCGAAGATGACGGGACGCAAGGCTGAGGGCCTCGCTGGACCCACGCCACGCAAGAGGGCGCGCCAGCCGGAAGAACGGGTAATGCAATGCTTAAGGGGAAGAGAGCATGACGAACGAGACCGCGAATACCCAGAATAACGGCCAGGCTGGCGCGCCGGTTGCGAACCAGCCGCACAGCGCTGAGATCGTGCCGCTGCATGGCAATGCCAGCACCGGACATGGCGCCGGCAGTGCTGCCGGCAAACCGGCCAAGCCAGCCGCCCCCGCGGTCAAGGATCTCTATGAGATCGGCGAGATCCCGCCGCTCGGTCATCTACCCGAAAAAATGTATGCCTGGGCGATCCGTCGCGAGCGCCATGGCCCGCCCGAGCAGTCCATGCAGGTCGAGGTCGTCCCCACCCCGCAGCCCGACAGCAACGAGGTCGTCGTGTTGGTGATGGCGGCCGGCGTCAATTACAACGGCATCTGGGCCGGGCTCGGCAAGCCGATCTCGCCTTTCGACGTCCACAAGGCGGAGTATCACATCGCCGGCTCCGATGCCTCAGGCATCGTCTGGGCGGTCGGCTCCAAGGTGAAGCGCTGGAAGGTCGGCGACGAGGTCGTCATCCAATGCAACCAGGATGATGGTGACGACGAGGAATGCAATGGCGGCGACCCGATGTTCTCGCCCACCCAGCGCATCTGGGGCTATGAGACGCCGGACGGTTCCTTTGCCCAGTTCACCTGCGTCCAGGCGCAGCAGCTGATGACGCGGGCGAAGCATCTCACCTGGGAGGAGAGCGCCTGTTATACGCTGACCCTCGCCACTGCCTATCGCATGCTGTTCGGCCATCGTCCGCATATCCTGCGGCCGGGCCATAACGTGCTGGTCTGGGGCGCTTCGGGCGGCCTCGGCTCGATGGCGATCCAGTTGATCGCCACCGCTGGCGCCAATGCCATCGGCATCATCTCGGATGAGAGCAAGCGCGATTTCGTCATGTCGCTGGGCGCCAAGGGCGTCATCAACCGCAATGATTTCGATTGCTGGGGCCAGCTGCCCGATGTCGACGACACCGACGGCTATAACGCCTATATGAAAAAGTGCCGCGAATTCGGCAAGGCGATCTGGAACGTCACCGGCAAGGGCAATGACGTCGATTTCGTCTTCGAGCATCCCGGCGAAGCAACCTTCCCTGTCTCCTGCTTCGTGGTGAAACGCGGCGGCATGGTGGTGTTCTGCGCCGGCACCACCGGCTACAACCTCACCATGGACGCACGTTTCGTCTGGATGCGTCAGAAGCGCATCCAGGGCAGCCATTTCGCCAACCTGCTGCAGGCGGCCCAGGCCAATAACCTGGTCGTCGAACGCCGTATCGATCCCTGCATGTCTGAGGTCTTCGGCTGGAACGATATTCCGCTCGCCCATACGAAGATGCTGAAGAACCAGCACAAGCCCGGTAACATGGCCGTATTGGTCCAGGCAAAGCGGCCCGGTTGCCGCACGCTGGAAGACGTGATCGAGGGTTGAGGCCGGATCCATGCCGAGTACACAGATGAAAGCGGCGGCGCCAGCCGCCGTGATGGATGACCTGCTGGCCCAATGCCGGACCGGCCTCGCCGCGGCCGAGGCGCTGCATGACAGTGCCCGGGCGCGGATCACCGCCACGGTCAGCCGCAACGGCAAGGTCGATTCGCTCGCCTTCGATGCGGCACAATTCGCCGCCCATGGTTTCGCCTGGATCGCCACCTATGTCGAGGCTTTGCGCCAGATGCTGGCCTGGGCCGAGCGGTTGGAGGCGTGCGGGCGGTTGCGCGAGACCGAGCAACTGATCCTGCAGATCGCTTTCGGCGAATATCTCGCCCAGCTCGAAGGCGGCCTTGCCATGAGCCAAGGCGAGATCGTGCGGCCGGGCGATCTCGGCCTCACCGCCCAGGATCTCGCCGCCCTCGAGCCGGCGCGCGATCTCATCCGGCAGGGTAACAGCACGCAGGCACGCGGCCGCTTGGCCGAGCTGATTGCAGACGGCGATTTCGGCGAGGCAGCCCTCGATGACGAAACCCTGCTGCTGGTGCGCGACCAGTTCCGCCGCTTTGCCGAGGAGCACCGCGACGATGCCCATCAATGGCACCTGAAAGACGAGCTCATTCCGATCGAGGTGATCAACCAGCTGGCCGAGA
>DATMUQ010000619.1:0-4679 GCA_035563795.1 Terriglobales bacterium
CACGATCTCACCTATTTCCTCCTGTCCGGCTGCGCAATCTGAATTGAACAGGCGAGCATTGAATTGACTAGCGCCGATTTATCTAAAATCGCGCTGCACCCCCTCCCCCCTCGCGGGGGAGGGTCGGGGAGAGGGGGCGACCGGCACAGTCATTCAAGATGGAGCGCGACGACCTGCCAATTTACTTTCCCCGCCCCAACCGATAAGACCGAGGAACCGAACAGCCATCGCCAGCGCAGGAGTCATCATGCCGGATCGCCCCCATGTTCTTGTCGTCGGTTCCGGCATCATCGGCGCTTCCATCGCCTATCACCTGCAGCGCGACGACGCGCGCGTATCCATCATCGAGGCGGGGCAGGTAGGCGGATTGGCGACGCGGCATTCCTGGGCCTGGATCAATGCCAGCTGGGGCAATCCGGAGCCCTATTTTCGCCTGCGCCATCACTCGATGAAGCTGTGGCGTGAACTCGGGAAAACGCTGCCGGATCTCAGGGTCAATTGGTGCGGCGGGTTGTTGTGGGATGCGCCGGCTGAGGAGTTGAACGCCTATGTGACGCAGCATCGCGCCTGGGGCTATGACATCCGCACCGTTGCGCGCGACAAAGCGCGGCGGATCGAGCCACAGCTTGCGACCGTGCCAGCGTTCGCCGTCCATGTACCGGAGGAGGGGGTGGTCGAGCCGGTGGCCGCTGCCAAGGCCTTCCTGGCGGCGGCGCAGGCGCTCGGCACTGAACTCATCACCGGCCGCAAGGTGACCGCAATGGATGTGCAGGCCGGCCGCGTCATCGGCATCGTCACCGATCAGGGCCGCATCGCCGCCGATGAGGTCGTCATCGCCGCCGGCACGGCAACGCCGGAGCTCACCGCGACGGCCGGTGTCACCATTCCACTCTCAGCGCCGCCGGGCCTGCTGGCCGTCACCAATCCGCAGCCGAAGCTGCTCAATGGCCTGGTCATGGCGCCGCAGATGCATATCCGCCAGCAGCCGGATGGCCGCCTGATCGCCGGTGCCGATTTCGGCGGCAGCGAGCTCGCGGAAGGCGATGGCGAAGAGGCGGCCAAGGTCGCGGCACTCAGCCTGCTCGACATGATGCGCGGCTTCTTCGCGGCATCCAGCGGTCTCGCCCTCGATCACTACACGATCGGCCATCGCCCGACACCGGCCGATGGCTATCCGGCGATTGGCCGGACCCCTGGCATCGACGGGCTCAGCCTCGCCGTCACCCATTCCGGCATCACGCTGGCCCCGGTGATCGGTGCCGCCCTCAGCGCGGAGATTCGCACCGGCAAGCGCGAACCGCTGCTGGCACTCTATCGGCCCGAACGCTTCTCTTGAGACCTGCGACAGCTAGGCCGAGCGCGCAAAAAAAACACCCCCTCCGTCGCCGGAGAGGGTGCAAGGGGAAAGAGGGCGCTGTTATTGCGCCGATCCGATCTGCTTCGCCGCGGCCTCGGCGAAGGTCGTGGTATAGGTCTTGGAGAGGTCGATCTCCTTGCCCTGTAATTCCTTCTTGAAGGTCTGGAGGACGGTCAGGACGGTCTGCGGGCCATCGGCCGGCATCACGCCATTATCCGTGAACATTGCCTTGCCCGCGGCCAGCGCCTTCACATAGCTCTCCTGGTCGCCGACATAGTAATCCTTCGGCATCTTGGCAGCGATCGCCGCGGCATCGTGGCTGGCGATGAAGTGCAGGGTCTTCACGAAGGCATTGGCGAGCTTCTGGGTCTCATCCTTATGCGCCTCGACCCAGGAGGTCTGCATATAGAGCGAGGCTGCCGGATAGGTGCCGCCCAAAGCCTGACGCGTGCCTTCCACCGTGCGCATATCGATCAGTACCTTGGCCTCGCCGGTCTTCAGCAGGCGGGAGATCGTCGGCTCGGTGGTCATGCCGGCATCGATCTGGCCCTGCTGCATCGCCGCGATGAAGGTATTGCCGGCACCGACCGGCAGCGAGGTGAACTCGCCGAGCTTCAGCCCGGCCTTCACGCAGAGATACTGAGTAATGAAATTGGTGGAGGAACCGAGACCGGTGACGCCCAAGGTCTTGCCCTTGAAGTCGGCAGCAGATTTGATGGTATCGGCCTGCTTGGAGGAGACGAGCTCGACCTCGCCCGGCGCCTGGCTGAACTGGACGATCGATTCCACATATTTGCCCTTGCCCTGCAGGTCGACGGTATGATCGTAGAAGCCGACGACGCCTTGCACAGCACCGGCCAGCAGCTCGTTTTCAGCATCGACGCCGGCCGGTTCCGAGACCAGTTCGACATCGAGCCCCTGTTCCTTGAAGTAGCCGAGCTGCTGCGCCAGCATGGCCGGCAGATAGATCTGCTTTTCCAGGCCGCCGACCATGAGAGTCACCTTCTCTGCCGCAGCGGCGGGATGCGCGCCGGCCAAGCTGGCCAGCAGGCCGCCGATCGCAGCAGCGATGCCGAGGCGCCTGCGCAACGATATCCGCGCCGCAACACGCTGATGCTTTGACGTAGAAATGTCGTGAAAATCCATTCTGTTCCTCCGCACGATGTGATGGCTGGCCCCTGCTGCCCGCCGATTATTTTTCGTTCTGATTTTGGCTTGCGATGTCGACCCGATCCGATACGGATAAGTGCGTCGAACAATCACACTCCTACTTTCGATGACGGAGCTTTCGACCGGCTTTCAGTTGCAGCCTCTCACGATTTTCCCGATCGGATTCTCTGCAGAGCACTGAAGTGATCATGCGCATGAGGCCTGCTCTATGGACATCATTTTGGCAGCCGCATGCAGCCCGCTCCGTTGCCGGAGAGGCCGTATGCTGAAACGAGAACAGGCGCCTTATCGGCGCCTGCTCATCGTTGTTACTGCCTTTCGTGCATCGACGTGTCTTTCACATCAATGCGTCTCGTTGAGCGGCTGCGGGCGCCACTTCACCAGACGGTTCTCGATCCGGGTGATGATGAATTCCACCACCAGCGCCAGGACAGCGAGGATGATCATCGCGGCGAAGACGCCGTTGGCATTAAACGAGCCTTGTGCCGTCGAGATCAGCAGGCCCATGCCCTTCTTCGCGCCGAGGAACTCGCCGACCACGGCGCCGACCAGCGCGAAGCCGAAGCTGACATGCAGGCTGGCGAGGATCCAGCTCATCGCCGAGGGCAGCACCACATGGCGGGTGATCTGCAGCGGCGAGGCGCCGAGGATCTGCGCGTTGGCGATCATGGCGCGGTCGGCCTCACGCACACCCTGGAAGGCATTGGCGAAGACGACGAAGAAGACCATGACGACGGCCAGCGCCACTTTCGAGGCCATGCCGAGGCCAAGGGCGATGATGAAGACCGAGCCCAGCACCACGCGCGGCACCGAATTGGCGATCTTGATATAGATGCTGAAGATATCGGCCAGCAGCTTGTTGCGGCCGAGGATGACGCCGGCGATGACACCACCGACGCCGCCGATCAGGAAGCCCAGCATGGTCTCTTCCAGCGTCACCAGGATCTGCTCCCAGAGGGGACCCTGCGAGGTGCCTTCGGTGATCCAGGACCAGATCTGCTCGGCGATGCCCGAGGGCATGGCGAAGAAGAAGGGATCGACCCAGCCGAGGCGGGTGGTGATTTCCCAGGCGCCCAGCAGGACGACGAGGATGGCGATGCGCAGGGTCAGTACCAGCACATGCCGGCGATGGCGGGCGCGACGGACGCGTGCCTCCATCTCGACAGCGCTGGGATTGACCCCTGCATCACGGCTCGGCGCGGCGGCGGTCGGGTTGGACATCGTGGTAGCCATGGTTCTTTCTCCTCCGCTCGCCGTCTCAGCTCGCCTGCTGCAGCTGACGCTGCTGGCCAAGCTGCACTTCCTCGCGCAGATCGTTCCAGATGCGCTTGCAGGCATCGATGAATTCGCCTTCGTAGCGGATCTCGGACATGATGCGCGGACGCTGCAGATCGATGTTGTGCACGGTCTTGACGGTGGCGGGGCCGGCAGTCAGCACATAGACCTTGTCAGCGAGCGCCACCGCTTCCTCGAGATCATGGGTGACGAAGACCACCGAGGCGCCGCTGCCGGACCAGAGCTGCAAAAGCTCGTCCTGCATGGCTGTCCGGGTCTGCACGTCGAGGGCGCTGAACGGCTCGTCCATCAGCAGGATCTTCGGCTCGTTGATGAAGGTCTGGGCCAAAGCCACGCGTTTGCGCATGCCGCCAGAAAGCTGGTGCGGGTAATGGCCTTCGAACTTGGCAAGGCCGACGCGGGCCAGCCAGTCGCGGGCGCGGGCATAGGCCTGCTTCTTGGAGGTGCCGCGGAACAGCGGCCCGGCGGCGACATTGTCCAGCACATTGCGCCAGGGGAAGAGGGCGTCGGTCTGGAAGACGAAGCCGATATCGCGGTTGATGCCATCGACCGGCTGGCCCATCACCCGCACCTGGCCGGCGCTGGCCGGAGCAAGGCCGGTGACGAGGTTCAGCGTCGTCGACTTGCCGCAGCCGGTCGGGCCGACCACGCAAGCAAATTCGCCGCGCGCCACTGTCATGTTGAAATCGCGCAAAGCGGTCAGCATGGCGCCGCTCGGCGTCACGAAGCGCCGGGTTACATCGATGAGCTCGATGGCGGGGGAGGTGGCAGTGGGCGTGGCCGAACCGGTTGATGAAGCTGCAGACATCGTCGTTATCTTTCGCTCTCCCCTCGCTCTAGTTCCCTCTCCCCTCGC
>DATMUQ010000620.1:0-7546 GCA_035563795.1 Terriglobales bacterium
AAGCCGGCGACATCATGGCGGTCATCGGCGATCAACCCGCGCAGGAAAGTGGCCGCAGCGGCGATCTGGTGGTCGGCGTCGCCTTGCAGCCCGGTAGCCATAGCATCGGCCCTCGCCGCATCGCCGGTGCGATAGAGCGCGGTGGCCTCGACGAGATCGAGGGCAGAAAGCGGTGGGGCGCCACGGCGCGCCAACTCCGCCCGCGCCTGCCGCGCCGTCGCCAGGGCATCGGCCGGCTGGTTGGCCTGCAATTGTGCCGCCGCCAGATTGAAGCTGAGATTGCCGATCGCCGGCAGGTCGTCGCGCGCTTCGGCCTGAGTCAAGGCGAGGCGATATTGCGCGACCGCTTCCTGTGGCCGGCCGAGGCCATAGGCCGATTGTGCGGCGCGCTGATAGCGCTGCAGGTTCGGGTCCTGCGGCGCCGTCGGGGCGTCGGTATGGCTGCCGCAGCCGGCAACAAGCAGGCAGCCCAGCAGGCCGAAAATGACCCACCGTGTCATGGCTGCACCGCCGAAGGCGGCAGGCGCTGGGTATCGACCGGCGGCGGCGGATTGTTGCCGCCACCCAGCAGCCACAATCCGCGCAACTGCGTCAGCAACTCCTCAAGCTGCTGGGCGGTCAATTGTGTCTGGGTCAGCAGGGTCGGCAGATTGGCAGTGGAACCTTCGACATTGCGGGTGATCGCCGGCAGCCGCGTCGTCGCCTGGCTGAGATCCTTCATGACATTCTGCAGATTGACCAGCGCATCGTCCGTCTTCTTCAGCAGCGCCGGCACATCCTTGCCGACACCCTGGGTGATGCCATTCACCTGCTTCGCCGTCAGTTGCAGCTGGCCCAGGATCTCGTTCAGCCCCTCGACCGATTGATGGGCCGAGGTGACGGTCGCCTCGATCTGCTGCGACAGCGTCTCGTCCTTCAACAGATGGCCGATATTGCCCTCGCCCTTGTTGACGCGGTCCATGACATCGGCGAGCGATTTCGTTGCTTGACCAACATTGTCGAGAATCGGGAAGACCTTGGAACGCACCTCGTCGATCAAGGCGCTGATGCTGTCGGTGGGGGCGCGCTCGGCAGTGGCGTTGAGCACCGCATAGGTCCAGTCCATCTCGGTCTGGCTGCCGCGGGAAATGTCGACGAAGGCAGCGCCGGCAAGGCCGAACTGGCGACGGATGACGGCGGTGCTGTCGCGGCGGATGAAGGGCTTCGCCTGTTCGTCGATATCCGCCAGGGCATACATCTGCTGACTGGGGTCGATGACAATCTTGCGGATAGTGCCGGCCCTGGTGCCGAGCACCTCGACGCTGGCGCCGACTTCCAGCCCGGCGACGCCGCTTTCCGGCAGGATCAGGCGCAGGCTCGAGACCGGCTTGAACCAGTCGCGCAACAGGCCGGCCTGCATGATGGCGACGATCAGCACGGCAATGGCGGCGATCACGAGCAACCCGATCCACTCGTCGGTGTGGCGCAGCTTCATCCCTGATTTCCTCGCACCGGCGACAGACCATGATAGCCGAGACGTAGGCGCTGCGTCGCCGGGAAAGTACGATCGCCCCAGACCAGCTTGCTGCGTGTCATCCAGATCGCGGCGGCACCGCGGTCGCGCACGGCGGCGATGCTGTTGAGCAGCATGGGAACGACATCGGCATGGAGGCCCTGAACGGGACTCTCCAGCAGCAGCAACATCGGTTCGCCGAGCACGGCGCGCACGAAGCCGGCACGCACGCGGTCACCGTCGGAGAGCGCCGCGATCGTGCCGGTTGGCAGGCCGGGCAGGCCGAAATGGCGGCACAATTCGGCGGCCTCGGCCCGCAAGGCGGCCGGTTCGCGGCGGGTATGATGCAACTGCGGCAGCAGGATATTGGTGGCGGCGTCGAGGTGGTTGATCCAGCTGTTGCCGGCGAAGACCCGGCCGATGCGGCCGCGCAGGGCATCGGCATAGAGATGCGGCAGGCTCTGCCATTTGCGCCCGAGAAAGGCGACCTCGCCGGCATCCGGCGTGATCAGGCCACAGCAGATATCGGCGAGGCCACGGCCAAGATCGGCATCGCGGGCATCGATCAGGACCAGCTCTCCGGGGCCGACCTTGAGGTCGATCACGGTTCCGCTCGCTGCCCCGGCGAGATCGCGTGACTGCATGCCAACGAGATTGAGGATGGTGTCGTTTGCCATGGTCAACTCGCCAGGCTCAGCAGGCCGCTGGTCATCAGGATCGCCAGCAGGCCGCGCACGAAGCCGCGCGGCATCAGGCGGCTGGTATCTTCGTGCGGCAGGGCATTGACGGCGGTCAGGCAGGCGGTAATCGCCACCAGCAATCCAATCAGCAGCAGCTTCACCGGGAAAATCGCGAAGTCGGTCGGCTTCATCGCAGTGAGGATGTTATCGAGAAAGGACCAGATCGACATGTTGACAGCCCCGGTCAGGCTGCCGGCGATGAAGCCGGTGAGCAGCGCCGTCAGGATGAAGATGATGCCGAGCGTATAGGCTGCAAGTGCAAAGGCGACACCGCGCGGCAGGATGAGAACAGTGAACGGATCGATGCCTTGCGCCTGCAGCATGTTGATCTGGCCGCCGGCCTGCAGACCGCCGATCTCGATCAGGATGACGGAACCGCTGCGCCCCAGCAGGATCAGCCCCACCAGGACCGGGATGATCTCGCGCATCAGGATCGTCACCAGCACCGTGCCGATCGATCCTTCCTGCCCGGCGGCCCCCAGCCAGTAGATCGCCTGGAAGACCATGCCGAGGCCGATCAGGCTGGCGGTGAGAATGATCGTCACCAGGGCGCCGCCCAGTGCCTGGCGCAATACCCGGCTGAATTCCGCCCGCGTCGTCCGCCGCCATGTGGCAGGACGGAAAGCGTCGATGGCGACACCGCCGGCGAGCGCCGCCAGGGTCAGGATGAAGTTCATCCGTCGCCGGGTGAAGCGCCCGGTCCAGGCCAGGGAACGGAGCATGCGCAACCAGGGACCGGGAGCGTTTCGGTGATGTGCGGCGAGGGGGCTCATCGCGCTGTTCCAGCTCCCCTTTGCTACAGCTGACCGGACAGGATGAAGGTGCGGGCCTCGCCGAGATTGGCGAGATAGAAGCTGCCGCGCGGGCGGAACAGGAAATCCTGCTGCAAGGCCGAATAGGCCGCTTCCGTCACCTGGATGCCGCCGGGCAGGGCCGAGCTCGCCATCATATCGGCGGTGCGGACCGCCTCACCCCAGAGATTGAACAGTCGCGGCTCCCGGCCGACAGCGCTGCCGATCGCCAGGCCAAGATCGATGCCGATCCGGAAATCGGCCGGCAGGTCGGCTTCCTCCAGCAGGGCCGAGCAGCGATCCCGGATCGCCACCGCGAGATCGGCGATGCGCAGCATGGCGGTTGCGTCTTCCGGTTCGAAACCGGCGGCGGCAACCACTTCGTCGCCGACGAATTTCAGATAGGGGATGTCCTGCTTTTCCGCCAGCGACTGCAGCTGGCACGCGATGACATCGGCCAGGCCCGGGGATTCTTCATGCGGCCGTTTGGCGAGACTGGCCTGGTTCGGCAGGCGCAGGACCATGACGGCGATCTTCGGGAAGACCGTCGCCGCCAGAGCCGGCGAGTTCAGTGAGCGACTGGTCAGGTCGGCGGAGAAGCTGCGCTCCATCCGGGTCTGCTGTGCCGTGCGCGGCTCGCCGCGGTCGCGGCCCTGCTGATCCTTGCGCAGGTCGACCAGGCGCAGCGCCAGCATGCTGGCGACCGCCCGGGTAAAATCGCGGCTACCGTCGCGCTGTGTCTCATCCTCGAGGCAGATCGCCCCGGCCACCAGCCCATGCACCCGCAGGGCAAGCACCCGCAAGGCCGTGCTGCCAAGCGGATGCATCAAGGTGCGATGGAACTGGGCGGTGCGCCGATCGAGCGCGGCATCGGCGACGTCGATCTCCTCGCCGCTCTGCAGCAGATCGAAGAATTGCGGCAATTCATCGCGATGCAGTTCCAGCCCGGCGACATGGCCGCCGCTCTCGCGGTCATAGCTGTCGAGGCAGCGCAGCGATTGCACGCCGGCACCGAATTGCCAGATGCTGACGCGCCGCGCCCCCGTCATCTCAAGCAAGGTCTCGGTAAAGACCGGCGCCAGGCTGCCATCGGCCTCGACCTTGTCGGCCTGCTCGGCAAGGGCGGCATAGGCCGCACTCTGCCGGGTAATCAGTTGGCTGCGGTCCAGCAGCAGGCGTGCCGCGCGATCGGCGCGCAGGCCCTGGCGCACCAGCAGGGCCGTGAGGGCGGCGGCGATAAAGACGATCACCATCGACATGGCGAGTGCAGTGCGGTTGTTGCTGGCGACGAAGCCGATGAAATCGGATTCCGGTACGACCATCAGCAATGACCAGTTGCGGCCGGCCCCCGGCAACGGCGAAGCGGTGGTGATATAGCGCACGTCATCGACGACGACGACACGCTTGCCCTGGCCTTCGATGCGGAAACGATCATAGGCGGCATTCAGAACCTTGTCGCCGAGCTCGTCGATCTTGGCCGGGACCAGGTTCTGGTCGACCTGTTTCAGCATCCGGTTCGGATCGGGAAAGGCGACAAGCGTGCCATCGCCATCGATGATCATGGCCTGGCCATGCTGGCCGATCCGCAGGCCGGCAAGAAAATGCGACAATTCCTTCACCGAAATATCGACACCGAAGGTGAAGAGGCGGCCATCGGAGCTGACATAGCGGGTGGAGACGGTGAGGCCGGGTGCCTTATCGGTGAAGAAGATATAGACGCCGGTCCAGGCGATGTCGTTGGTCGAGGTCGCGCCGATATACCAGGGGCGGGTGCGCGGATCGTAGTTATCCTTCGGGTCTTCTTCCCGGCCGATCTCGCCGCCGGCGGCATCGCGGTGGATCCAGGTGACGCGGCGATTGTCCGGCGTGTTGACGATCTCTTTCAAATCGATCTTGCCGGCCTCGGCACGGTGCACCATGAGAAAATTGCCGTCGACATCGGCGGCTTCGAAATTGGCGATCTGGGGAATTTCCTTGAGCGCATTGACGGCGAAGGCAACGCCGATCTCGCGCTTGTCGCCCATCGCCGCCCCTTCGACCAGGTCGCGGGTGATCCGCAGGGCGCGGGCACAGGGGTCGAGAAAGGCCGCGACCTGCAGGCGGATGCGGCCATCGAGCGCCGTCAGTACATCGTCAGAGAGGGCCAGTGCACCCGCGCGATTGGCGCGGTCGGCATAAACCGCGATGCCAAGAATGGCGGCGATGACCAGGACAAGACCGCAGACCGGGACGCCGATCCGGGCGATGGCCCGGCGGCGGCGGCGCTTGAGAACCGTCGGATCGGCGCTGATATCGACCACTTGGCCGGTTGCTGCCATCCTCTATCCCCTGACCGGTTGGGACGGTATTTTCATCGATCCTAGAGCGCGATCGTTTTAAAGGGAAGCGGGTCAGCGCTGATCAGTCCCGCCGGCGGCGCAATTCCTGGATCAAGCGGTCGAGGCTCTGCAGGAAATTCGAGCGATCCTGCTTCGAGAAAGCGGCATTCGTCCCGCGGATCTCACCGAGATCGCGCAGTTGCGCATTCAGCTCGCGCATCGCCAGGGCCATGCCGATATTGGCTTCAGTGAAGGGCTTGCCATTGGGGCCGAGAACATTAGCGCCGGATTTCACGCAGCGCGCAGCGAGCTGGATATCCGCCGTAACGACGATATCGCCGCGCGTCGCATGTTCGGCGATCCAATCATCGGCGGCATCAAAGCCCTGACCGACGACCACCCGGTTGACCAGCGGGCTGTCCTGCCCGCGCAGCCATCGGTTACTGACGAGATGGGTCACGATCTCGTGCCGGCCGGCCACGCGCAGGACCTCTTCCTTGACCGGGCAGGCATCGCCGTCGACGTAAATTGCCGTCACAATCCATTTCCTTCCTCTGGTGCAACAAGCATAGGGACATGACCCCCGTCAGGAAAGTACGCAGCTTCGGGAAAACACGGAACGAGACGGGCTTGGCGACATCGGGTCCGGGGCGTATCCTGTTGCCAAATCGGGGAGGGGTTCATGGAACTGTTTCAGCATCCATCCACCGCCATTTGGCTGGTGCCGTTCTTCGTCCTGGCCATCATCGTCGAGATGGTCCTTTATCCGCGCTTCAAGGGCAAAGCCTATCCCTGGCGGGAAAGCTTCCTCTCCTTCATCGTCGCCATCGGCCATGGCCTCGCCGGCTTCGTCAACCAGGCCCTGATCATCGGCATCTTCGGTTATGCGGTCTGGAGCCTGCGCATCATGACCATGCCGATGGATCGCTGGTGGAGCTGGGTACTGCTCTTCGTGCTCGAGGAATTTGCCTATTACTGGTATCACCGCTGCGCGCATCGCGTTCGGCTGCTCTGGGCGACGCATTCGGTCCATCATTCGCCGGATGAACTGACCTTGGCCTCGTCCTACCGCCTGGCCTGGACGCCGGTTCTGTCCGCCAGTTGGGTGTTCTTCCTGCCGGTCATCTGGATCGGCTATCACCCGGCTGCGGTCTTCGGCCTGCTCAGTATCAGCCTGCTCTATCAGTTCTGGCTGCATTCGACCTTGATCCCCAAACTGGGGCCGCTGGAATACATCCTCAACACGCCCTCGGCCCATCGCGTGCACCATGCCAGCAATGAGGCCTATCTCGATCGCAATTATGGCGGCATCGTCATCATCTTCGATCGCCTCTTCGGTACCTATACGGAAGAGGCCGATGGCGTGACGCCGAAATACGGCCTCGTGCATCCGCAGACCTCGAACAATCCGCTGGTCATCGTCTATGGCGAGTTCGTCAACCTGCTGCGCGATCTGTGGCGGGCGCAGAACTGGGGCGATCGCTGGCGCCTCATTTTGATGCCGCCGGGTTGGGCACCGCGCGAGCCGGCTGCCGAGCCTGCCAAGCCGGCCAGTTCATATTGATCCGCCAGTGAAAGTCGCGCGATGAAACTTCCCGTCCTGTTCCTTCCCCTGGCGATTGCCCTGGCCGGCTGCAGCCATGCCAAGGTCGAAACCCAATCGCTCTATCAGGGTGCAGCCTTGCCCCGCCCCGCCGTCGTCTATGTGCGCGATTTCGTGGTGACGCCCGGCGACGTCGCCCTCGATAGCGGCCGTATCGCCCGCTTGCGGCGCATGATCAGCGGTGCCGATACCGGCCAGCAGCAGCAGGCCGCCGCGCAGGGCGTGGTCGATGCCCTGAGCGACAGCCTGGTTGAGGATATCGCCAAGATGGGCCTGACGGCGCGGCGCATCTCGCCGGATACCGTCATTCCTTCTGATGAGAATGCTGCGCTGATCGACGGCAATATCACCTCGATCGATGAAGGCAATCGGGCAAAGCGCGTGGTCATCGGCTTCGGCGCCGGCGCCAGCCAGGTCGATACCAGGGTGGCCTTGACCTATCTGGGGAATGCGGCGGTGGAACAGCGCCTGGCGGAGTTCCAGGCGAGCGGCAATAGCGGCTCAGCCCCCGGCATGGCGGCGACGGCCGGGGCGGGGGCTGCGGTCGGTGCCGCCAGCACGGCAACCACCCTGGCGGTCAGCGGCGGAACACAGACCATCCG
>DATMUQ010000621.1:0-6918 GCA_035563795.1 Terriglobales bacterium
CACGCCGGCACCGTCACGCGCGCCCAGCGGCAATCCCGCCCCTTCATAGACGATGGGGACATCGCCGGCATCATATTGCCGCACGACACGGCGCGCCCGCCCGTCGCCATGGATCAGGCGATAGAAGGCCTGGACGGAATCACGCATATGCTGGTCCGGCCAGGTATCGAGCCAGGAACCAGTGGCCTCGAAATCGAAGCGCCGGGCGTACCAGGTGCCGGCAACCCGGCAACGAAAGCGCGCGCCGCCATCGGCAGCAGCCCCTGCATGACATTCGAAGAGCGAAATCCGATCCAGCATCCAGCCAAGATCGAGCGGGTCGATGTCCTCGCGCATCGGCAGGCCATCGCCATGGCGACGGTCCAGCCAGTAGTCATGGAGACGCCGGAGATCGGCGTGCTGGAATCTCAGCACGGCCGGTGAACCGGATGCGACACTCTCTGGCTCCCCTGCACTTAATGTCCCCGGGTGGCGCGCAGCGCGATCGTTCATCATCATGTTAGGCGGCCCCTTACGGCCAAGGCAAGACAGCGCGCGGCCGCAGGGCCTGCGCCTCTCGCGCAACAGAAACAAGAGCATGGGCCGGCAATCCCACCGCGATGGCACAAACCATCGCGATAGGATTGCCGGTGAAAGTTGCCACGCCCCACGTCAAGCAGCAGCCGCACCCGGAACAAAGGGCGCATAAGCCGCATCACTGGCCCAGGGTGTCCGCAGGACCACATCAAGCTGCCCGGCACGATCGATCCAGCTCAGATTGAGCGCCAGATCCTGGCCAGGATAGTGGTTGCCCCAAAGCGGTCCCTTGGCCACATGGTGATAGCCGTAGCGGCGCAACATCGAGCGTCCTTCCTCATGGCCGGCAATCAAGCGGTCGGTCACCAGGATGGCGACGAAGTCGGGATCCTCGCTGCCCAGCAGGCAGACCAGCATGGTGCGGGTCAGATAGGACAGGAGCAGTGACCCACCAAGGCCTGAGCGCACAGTGTTGCCGCTGCCGCCCGCGCTGCCACCGGCAGCCGACATCTCGCCATCGATCGATGCCAAGGTCGGGCCGCTCGGCTGACCGCTCGGACCGCGTGGGTCAATCCACAAGCCACCAACCAGGCAACCTTTGCCGCGCAGGGCCGCGGCCTGCATCGGTATCTGCTCGAAACGATCGCGGGCCTTGATCGGCACGCCCTTCGGATAAACGAAGGAAAGATCGTGGAAGGCATCGGCCAAAGAGCGACCAGGTGCGATATCGAGGGGACGGGCGCAGACCACCGCACAGAGACGGTTGGTGCTGGTATTGGTGATGGCGATCCCCAGGAAGCGGTCATGGCCATAATGGTCATGCAGCTGATACCAGTTACGGGCATCGCTGCTGCGGTTGAAGCTCATGAATTCCTGGTGGTCGAGGCGCATCAGCGCGAGGCCGCGCTCACCCAAATCATCGTGGGCGCGCAACAGGATATTCGCCAGTTCGCGGCGCGGACCGGCGGTCACCTGGAAGCTGTCAATGAGCGGCTGCATGGCGCACCTCCGACACCGGCCGGGTGGCCGCCGCAGATACATTGTCGTGTGAGGCTACCGGGCGATACTCCCGGTTTAGTGGCAACGAATTCAGTCGTGACATGGCGTGGCAAACTCCGTCTTGGCGACGACGGGGTCAGCCGAGACGGGTCAAGAGCAAGCCGACGCCGTCAAACGCAGTTGCCCGCCGCACGCTGTTGCTGTGGGGGTTAGCTCAAAGGCCAACAGGGATCCGACTTTGCAACGATTGTGCCACGCGCGCCCGGCCGCGACCGGGGCGCCCGGTGCGTGCCGTTGTATCCGGTCGACCCCCACCGTCATGCAACCATGAGGTGGGGCGACCGGGCAAGATAGTATGGTTAAAAGAAAGTTACTTTTGCACGATTTGATCGCGCTTATAGGACTTTCAACCCAAGATAGTGCCTCAGCCGAGGCCGCATTGGGCAATCGCGGTGCCAAAATCATCGGCGAACTGGTCGCCGGTGCGGAGCATCATGGTACCGGCGGGCAGGCGTTCGAAGACAGCAGCGCCCAGTTCCTGGCTGGTGAGGATGCAGGCGGGAATGCGCTCGGTGACGGCAATCGACTTCAGCGCGCAAATAAGATCGACGCCGCTCATGCCCTTCATCGCCTGCGAGGTGATGATCATGTCCGGCCGGGTGCGGATCGCCATGGTCAGGCCTTCGATCGGATCGGAGACGCTGTTGACGCGGAAGCCGCAGGCGATGATCTGCTGCGACAGCAGCTTGGCGATGGTGCGGGTCGGCGTCACCAACAGGATCTCCACCACCTTGACCTGGATATCCATATTGGTGGCGGTCTGCGCCAGCGGGGTCATCGATTGCGCTGGCAAGGAGCGCACGATCTGGGAAATCTCGTCATCGCTCGGCTGCACCGGCCGATCGAGCATCTCGCCCATCAAATCGACGAAGCGATAGAGATCCTTCAGTGTCGCCGGCTCCCATTGACGCATATCGTTGATATAGGTCTCGAGGCGGTGGGCGATCATGGTGATCACCGGATAGCCGAAGCTGGCGGCGGTGCCCTTCAGGTTGTGTCCCTGGCGGCGCAGTTTCGAGATCAGCGCCTCATTCGGGCCGTCTTCACCGATCTGCGCCAGGCACTGCGCCATATCAGCAATTCGCTCCGAGGCATCGTCGTGATATTCGATGTCGAGCTGACGCACCATGTCGTCATAATTGCCGAGATTGTTGCGAATGATCGCTACCATGTTCCCCATCCCTGTACGCTTGAAATCGGCCGCCCGGGGCGACCCAGCCATTGTCGCCGCAGCCTAAGGACCAATAGGTTAAAATCATGGTAACGACGCAACCGATCGCGCGGTTGCGACGCGAACGGGAAACCCCGGCAATCAGCTAAAAATCGAGAGAAAGGCTGCAATGTTTCCTGTCCGCCTGTTGCTTCTTGTCACTGCAGTCCTGTTCGCTCTCGGCCGGCCAGCGAAGGCCGCCGATCTGCCCGATGCCTGCGCCGATCTGCGCCATGCAGCGGCCGGGATCCGCGGCGAAGCCCTGCTATTGCCGAGCTTTCCCGATGCCGAGCCCGGGCCGCTCTACAAGGCGGCTTTCCTTTATGACAACGCTGTTGTCGTGATCGCCCTCTCGGGCTGCGGCGATCTCATGGATGCGCGGCGGATCGGCGATGCCCTCGTCTATGCCCAGCGCCATGATCGCTTCTGGCAGGACGGGCGGCTGCGCAATGCCTATCGGGCCGGCTTTGTCGGCGATGACAAAATGAAGCTCGCCGGCTGGTGGGACAAGGACAGCAATCAATGGCTGGAAGATCGTTATCAGGCCGGCAGCGATAGCGGCAATCTCGCCTGGGCCATGCTGGCCTTGCTGACCCTGGACCGGCTCAGCCCGGAGACACCGCGTTATCGCGACAGTGCCATCAGACTTGGCGCCTGGTTGCGGCAATGGCGTGACGATATTGGGACGGCAATGGCTCCGTCAGATGATGTCGGCGGCTTTCGCGGCGGCACCTTCGGCCATGAACCTGATCCGGAAGTCGTCCGCTGGAAATCCACTGAGCACAACATCGACCTCGCTGCCGCTTTCGCCCGCCTCGCCGTGGCGAGCGGTGATGCCAACTGGAATAAGGATGCGCAGGCGGCGCGAAATCTCGTGACGGCGATGTGGCAGCCGGCAGCAGGATGCTTTGCCACCGGCACCACCGAGGACGGCATCAGCCGCAACGATTTCCAGGCGCTCGATGCACAGATCTGGCCGCTCCTCGCCCTGCCCGACGCGCAAAAATATCGGGACGAGGTGATGGGACGCTGCCTGCCACAGCTCCGGCAAGGCAAGGGCTATGCCTATAGTGCTGCCTTGCACGGCATCTGGACCGAAGGGACCGCACAAGCCGCCGTGCTGATGGCTTGCACCGGACACGCCGATGCGGCACAGGAACTCATCGAAACGCTTGCCACCTTGCATGCGCCGACCGGCGGCTTCTACGCCACCGACCAGGCGCAGCTACCGACCGGCTTCATCCTGCCGACCAATCCGGGCACGCAGCGCTTCTATTTTCACCTGTCGCATCTCGGCGCCACGGCCTGGGTCGCGCTCGCGCAACGCAAGATCAATCCTTTTGCCTTCGGCGAGGCTTGTCCAGGCGCGACGAATTGAGCATCACGAATGAAGAGAGACGAAGCAGCCGGGCTTCGCTCAGCGCGGCCGAACCTTGCGCAGGCGCTTCAGCCATTTGACCAGTCCGACCTGCTTTTCGCCGCGTTCGGCCCGCTTCGGCTTCACCCAATAGAACTGGATGGAGCGCCGCTCGCCGACATATTGCGGGAAACCATGGAACGAATGATCGTTGCGCCGGAAGGAAAGCAGCGTGCCATTGACCGGCGGCACCTCGACGAAATAATCGTCGACATTGTTGGGGTCGCGTACCATGCGCAGCTGACCGCCGGGCGCATGCCATTCCTTGTTGAAATAGATCAGGACCGTCAGGCGCTTTGACTTCGAGTCATTGTGCACATTGCCGTCCGAGGCCTCGCTGTATTTGCGCACGGTCAGCTGCAGCGGGCACTCGCTGAGATCCATCTCGAACTTCTTGGCGAAATGTTCCTTGGTCTCGGGCTGGTTGAGCTCGTCCAGCATCGCCTGGAAGCCGGGCCCATAGGACAATCCCTCGGGTGGAAAATTGCCCGCCTCAGTGATGTTCGGATAATCCTGGTTGATGCGTTCCAGCGCCTCCGGCTTGATGAAACCGGGCACGATGATGAAGTCGCAAGGTTCGCGCCGCAACGGCGTCCGCTCGAAGGCTTCAAAATCCAACATCGACATAACCGAACTCACCTACAGCTGCATCCAAACAAGATATTCTACCGGATTGGGCGGCCCGGCAGAAAGCCGCCGCGCATTATCGGGGCCTGGGCCCTGCAATAACCGACAAAAGGGGCGCCGCCAGAACGGAGCCGTTACCGCGGCTGAACCCTATCCGCCCCTCCCCAAGATAGAAAGGAAAATGTTAGGGATGGGACAGGATGGCTCAGCCTCGCTTTCCCCTGAGACCGGGCATCTGCCTGCCCCATTTCTGGCCCAGCGCAGCTGGGGTCAGGTGGCTGACTTCCGATGGCCCGCCGGCCCCTCTCCCGCGAGGTCGAACTGCAACAGGTCCCCGCCCCGGGTCTCGCGCATGCTGAGGACGCTGGCAAAGCTGATCGCCGCAGCGACCGACAAATAATAGCCGACCCAGCTGAGGCCACCGGTATCCACCAGCCGTTGGGCGATATAGGGCGCCAGGGAGGCGCCCAGAATGCCACCGAGATTATAGGCGACCGAGGCACCGCTATAGCGCAGCCGGGTCGGGAACAGTTCCGGCAGCAGGGCGCCCAGCGGCGCAAAGGTCACCCCCATCAGAAACAGCTCCAACGCGAGGAAGGCGAAGAGCACCGGCATGCTGCCATCGCTCAAGGCGGGCTGCAGGAGAAAGCCCGACAGGAAGGTCACGACGGCACCGACCAGCAGGACCGGGCGGCGGCCGAAGCGATCCGCACAGGCCGCGGCGATCGGTGTTGCCACGGCCATGAAGAGAATCGCGCCGCAGAGCAGCAGCAGGAAGGACTGACGGGGAATCTGCAAATGCGAGACGCCGTAACTGAGCGCGAAGACCGTCGAGATATAGAAGACCGAATAACAGACGACGATCGACAATGAACCTTGCAGCAAGGGCAGCCAATGCCGGCTGATCAGCGTGATGAAGGGAACCGGGACCGGTTCGGCCTTCGCCATGGCGCGGGCGAAAGCCGGCGTCTCGGTCAGCGACATGCGCACATAGAGGCCGACCACCACGAGAATTGCACTGGCAAGGAAAGGCGACCGCCACCCCCAGCTCTTGAACTGCCCGTCGGAAAGAGCTGAGAGCAGCAGCAGAAACAGACCATTGGCGCAAAGGAAGCCGATCGACGGCCCCAGCTGCGGGAACATGCCGAACCAGGCCTTGCGGCCGATCGGCGCGTTCTCGGTAGCGATCAGCGCCGCCCCGCCCCATTCGCCGCCGAGCCCGATACCCTGGCCGAAACGCAACAGGCAGAGCAAGACTGGCGCCGCCATGCCAATCGCCTCATAGCCCGGCAACAGGCCAATCAATGTGGTCGACAGACCCATCACCAGAAGCGAGGCAACGAGCGTCGCCTTGCGGCCGATGCGATCACCGAAATGGCCGAATAAGGCCGAGCCGAGCGGGCGCGCCAGAAAGGCGATGCCGAAAGTGAGGAAGGCGTTGAGGGCCTGGGATGAAGGACTGGCGGCGGGGAAGAAGACCGGGCCAATAATCAGGGCTGCGGCGGTACCATAAATGTAGAAATCGTAGAATTCGATGGTGGTGCCGATCAGGCTTGCCGCGACAATGCGAGCCCTGCTATCCCGCGCCACCTGCTCATTCGTGGTCATGCGCCATGGTCCTTTCTTCTTGCTTGTTTCCACTGTCCCCGTTGACCGAAAGGCCATGCCTGAAAGTCGTTCAAGTCTACTTGGATATTTGCGCGATCCAATCCAAGAGCAAATCTGTCTCCAGCTGCCGGGCACGTAACGTCCAGGCGCGGCCATCCTTGGCGGGATGCAGAATGCGCGGATCAAAACTGGCCGCGAGTTCGGCCCGGCGGCGATCATCGGCAAGGAAGATCGCATAGGCGTATTGCCGGCCATCCGGCCGCGTGATCAAGCCGGCGAGGCCAGCGGCGTAATCCATCGTGCCGCTCTTGCCGGTGATGCGCCATCCCGCAACCACTTTCATCGCACCCGTCTCATCCGGCAGCACCAGATCGGGCAGCGTGGTGGCGAGAGCCTCGTCCCCGGCAATGGCTTGCACAATCGCCGCCATCTGTCGCGCTGTGTTACGATTGTCACCATCGAGGCCGGAGAAGTTCCGCAT
>DATMUQ010000622.1:0-2412 GCA_035563795.1 Terriglobales bacterium
CCCGCGCCTCCTGGGGCGGGATGCTGGCGGCCGCCGAGCGGATCAAGGCCGGTTTCTTCGATGGCCTCGCCACCGGCGCTCCCGGCAAGCGGCTCAACGACACGTTCAGAAAATTCGACTGAGCGCACCGTCAGATCGAAGCACCGCGTGATTCCATCTAGCGTGACCCGGCTCTAGAAGAAGTTGCGGATCTCCGTGGCGACGGTGTCGACATGGGTCTCCAGCACGAAATGGCCGGTATCCACGAAGACGATATGCGCCGTGGGGATGTCGCGCTTGAAGGCCTCTGCACCCGGCGGGATGAAGAAGAGGTCGTTGCGGCCCCAGACGGCGAGCAGCTTCGGTTGCCGGCTTCTTAGAAAATCCTGATAGAGCGGATAGCGCGCGATGTTCCGCTTGTAATCGAGCTTGAGGTCGATCTGCAGATCGGCATTACCCGGCCGCGCCAGGATCGCCGCGTCGAGCGTATAGGTCTCGGGTTCGATCCGGGAAGGATCGGCGACGCCGTGGAAATAGGCCGCCTTCACGCCCTCGAGCGACATGCGGGCGCGGATGGGTTCGCGCTTGTCGGCGCTGGGACTTGCCCAATAGGCCCGCAAAGGTGCCCAGGCCTGCGCGCCGAGCCCCTCGACATAAGCATTGCCATTCTGGGTGACGATGCCCGCGACCCGGTCCGGATAGGTGAGGGCGAGGTCGAAGCCGACCGGTGCGCCGTAATCGAAGACATAGAGGATGTACCGGGTGAGCGCCAAGGCGTCGACGAAGGCGGCGATGGTGCGCGACAGGGAATCGAAGTCGAAACGGTAGTTCCGCGCAGCCGGAACTTCGGTGAAACCGAAGGAAGGCAGGTCGGGCGCGATCAGCCGGAAGCGGTCGGCAAGCTGCGGCATGAGATGGCGAAAATAGAAGGAGGAATTCGCGAAGCCATGCAGCAGCAGGAGAACAGGTGCATCCGGCCTGCCGGCCTCACGATAGAAGACGTCGACGCCGTCGGCCTGAATGCGCTTATGGCTGATTGTGACCGGTTGCGTCGCTGCCGCGCCCGAAGCTGGCGTCGCGCCGAGGGTCGGTGTCTCGGCTCCGGCTGGTGTCACGCTCGGTAGGGCCGCCGCAGCCAGGCCGAGAACGCCGCCGGCAAGGATGCCGCGCCGGCTCGCGCCGATGCCCTTAGATCCGACAGCATGTGCCAATCGATCGGAAGGGGGAGGCGTGAGATGGATGGACTCCGTGTCGGTCATAACGCCTCCATTCCTCGCGACATGTTATCGCCGGATAGCCCGCTACCCCAATGAGGTGCTGCTGTCTGGTGCCATCGTCAAGATGCACCAACGTATCACCCCGTCGGATCATGCAAGCCGAGCCGCGTAACATCTCTCCGCCTGAAAACGAATGGGTGAAGCGAAAGATGGCAGATCGGGAAGGTCCGAATGCGTGATCGCGGCATGATGCCTTCCCGAGACGGTATCACACCTTCGACTTGAGTGGGTCCGTTTGCAGTAGCCATGCGGATAAAAGGGACACTATCGGCCAGCGACCTGTCCGTCGCGGACTTCGCGAGGTCCACTATTTCATTTTAGACAATACAGCCTCTCAAAACACGCAGCTTCAAACGCGCCATCCGAATGCCCATTAAACACTCTGGTCCGTTGGGCCGGATCAGGTGGATCTCACTTTTGGGAGCCACTGGCGGGAGATGAGTGAAGATGTGGATCGTAAGAGTCGCCCTGAGCCGGCCTTATACCTTTCTGGTCATGGCGGCCGTGCTCCTGATCATGGGGCCGTTGACGATTGTCAACACACCGACTGATATCTTTCCCAATATCGGCATTCCTGTCATCAGCATGATCTGGAACTATGCGGGGCTGCCGGCGCGCGAGATGGCGAACCGCATCACCGCCAATTTCGAACGCGTGCTGCCGGTGGTGGTCAATGGCGTCGATCATGTCGATTCGACCAATCTCAATGGCGTAGCGGTCAGCAAGATCTTCTTCCATCCCGACGCCAATGTCCCCCTGGCGATGAGCCAGGCGGCGGCGGGTGCCAATTATTACATGCGTAACTTTCCGCCGGGAACGACGCCGCCCTTGCTGCTCACCTACAACGCCTCCAGCGTGCCGGTGGTCCAGCTCGCCCTTTCCAGCAAGACCCTGACCGAGCAGGCGCTGTACGATACCGCCAACATCTATGTCCGCAGCCAGCTCTCCAGCGTGGCCGGCGCGTCCTTGCCGTACCCCTATGGCGGCAAGCAGCGCCAGGTGCAGGTCGATCTCAATGCACAGGCGCTGCAATCCTATGGCCTCTCCGCCCAGGATGTGCAGAACGCGATCATCAGCCAGAACCTCATCATTCCCTCGGGCACGGAAAAGATCGGCGAGTACGAATATGTGGTCCTGCTGAATGGCAGCGGCTCGA
>DATMUQ010000623.1:0-2212 GCA_035563795.1 Terriglobales bacterium
AAAGCGCGGCATCCTGGAGCGCTGACCCGCCTGTTATTTGAGCGGGCCTCTGCCTAATAAATGAGCAAATCCACAGGCCCTCACCAGCCGCGCCGCGGAAGTCCATGAAAACTCCAGGAATCCGCGAACTAAAGCTCTGGCATGGCATTTGCTGTTTAGGGTTACGAGACAGTTAAAGGGTGCCAGGCATGAAAAAGATCGAAGCCATCATTAAGCCGTTCAAGCTGGACGAAGTTAAAGACGCCCTGCATGAGGTCGGCATCCAAGGGATCACCGTCACCGAGGCCAAGGGCTTCGGCCGCCAGAAGGGCCATACCGAGCTCTATCGCGGCGCCGAATATGTCGTCGACTTCCTGCCGAAGATGAAGCTGGAAGTGGTCCTCGAGGATCATCTGGTGGAACGCGCGATCGAAGCCATTCGTCAGGCCGCCGCCACGGGGCGAATCGGCGACGGCAAGATCTTCGTCATCAATGTTGAAGAAGCAATTCGCATCCGAACCGGTGAACGCGGCCCGGATGCCATCTGAGTACAGGCCGCCGTTCCTTATATGACGGCGGCTTGACGAATACCCTCGGCGCAGTCCTTCCCCATCCGGGTAGCGCTGGTTCGGACGGTATTCATTCGAAGGCCCATGTCATGGGATCCGATGTAGCGCTGGCGCATCGGGCTCGTGGTGTGGACCACCATCAAAGACAAGCGATAGGAAGACACCAATCATGTCGAGCGTGAGCAAGGTCCTGGACCTGATCAAGAAAGAGGACGTTCAGTACGTCGATTTCCGTTTCACTGACCCCGCCGGTCAGTGGCAGCATCTGGCCCACCATGTCTGCACGGTCGATGAAGACCTGCTGACCGAAGGCGTCATGTTCGACGGTTCCTCGATCGCCGGCTGGAAGGCGATCAACGAATCCGACATGACCCTGATCCCGGATTGCGACAGCGCCGTCCTCGATCCCTTCGCCGCCCAGAAGTCGCTGATCATCTATTGCGACATCGCCGAGCCGCTGACCGGCCAGGCCTATAGCCGCGACCCGCGTTCGATCGCCAAGCGCGCCGAAGCCTATGTAAAGAGCTCGGGCATCGGCGACACCGTCTTCGTCGGCCCCGAAGCCGAATTCTTCGTGTTCGACGACGTGCGCTACGAAGTCAGCATGAACCGCGTCTATCACGAATTCGATTCCGAAGAAGCGCCGTATTCGACCGGCAAGGCCAATCCGGAAGGCAGCCATGGTCACCGCATGAAGGTGAAGGGCGGCTATTTCCCGGTTGCTCCGCTCGACCAGGCCGGCGATCTGCGCGCCGAGATGCTGACCACCCTCGCCGCCATGGGCGTCGAAGTCGAGAAGCATCACCACGAAGTCGCCCCCAGCCAGCATGAGCTGGGCGTCAAGTTCGGTACCCTGACCCAGTGCGCCGACGCCATGCAGAAGTACAAGTACGTCGTCAAGAACGTCGCCCATGCCTATGGCAAGACCGCGACCTTCATGCCGAAGCCGGTCAAGGGCGATAACGGCTCGGGCATGCATGTGCACCAGTCGATCTGGAAGGCGGGCAAGCCGCTGTTCGCCGGCAATGGTTATGCCGATCTCAGCGAAATGGCGCTCTATTACATCGGCGGCATCATCAAGCACGCCAAGGCGCTCAATGCCTTCACCAACCCGACGACCAACAGCTACAAGCGCCTGATCCCGGGCTTCGAAGCCCCGGTGCTGCTCGCCTATTCGTCGCGCAACCGCTCGGCTTCCTGCCGCATCCCCTACACGGCGAGCCCGAAGGGCAAGCGCGTCGAGGTGCGGTTCCCCGATCCGCTCGCCAATCCCTATCTCGCTTTTGCGGCGATGGTGATGGCCGGCCTCGACGGTATCCAGAACAAGATCCATCCGGGCGACCCGATGGACAAGAACCTCTATGACCTGCCGCCGGAAGAGCTGGCCAATGTGCCGACCGTCTGCGGCAGCCTGCGCGAAGCGTTGACGGCGCTGGAAGCCGACCATGAATTCCTGCTGAAGGGGGATGTCTTCAGCAAGGACTTCATCGAGGCCTATAGCGAGCTGAAGTGGGAAGACGTGTATGCCATCGAGCACACGCCGCACCCGATCGAATTCCAGATGTACTATTCCTCGTAATAAGTAGGTTACTTCCCCAAGTAACTTCCCTGGCCCGCCTGGCCTCAAAAACCAGGCGGGCTTTTTATTGCCCGCCCGCTCATTG
>DATMUQ010000624.1:0-5373 GCA_035563795.1 Terriglobales bacterium
TCCTTCCGCCTCAGCTGCGGCAATCGCCTGGGCCAGGGATCCGGCGGCGGCACCGTTAGCACCGGCGATCAGCAAAGCCTGCCGGGCCAGAGCTTCGACCTCCGCCGCCGTCATTCGCTTGCTTGTTGTTGCCCCGATACTGTCCGCCATGGTTCTGCGCAAACCTTCTAATCGTTGTCGATGCCGCTGCCGGCACCCGCACCCAGGCGACGCGATTCCTCGGAGGCCGGGACATAGGTCCGCTGCGCCAGAAGCTCGAGACTGGCCCAGGTTTGATCTGCGATCTCCAGCCGCATCGCCGGCGGCGGTTCAACCGCTTCACGGAGTGGCAGATCCTCAGCGCGACATTTGACCGCTACGATGCGCGACTTCTTCGCCGCCGCCGCCAGCAAGCCGGCATCCTCCCGTCCCGGACGCACCGACCAGACACCATCCTCATGCTGCAGCACGATGCTGCGCCCGGTGAGCCGCGCCGTCATCGCCATGAAGGGCAGGATCAGCACCGGCTGGCGGATCTGGAGATAAGCAGGCTCCTCACCCTCGACCAGCATCTGTGCTCGATCGGCGATCGCTATTCCGGCCAACAGCGGATCACCGATCGTGTCGCCCGCCTGATACCTCGCCAATACGTCAAGCAGCGCCGGCAATGCATTCACGCCGCGCTCAGCCAGCCAGGCAACCGCATGACCGGCTTCCTCGGCAAGGCCCCAGGCAAGCCCCGCGCCGCGCGCGGCCTTGCGGCTCTCAATCTCGATTTCATTGAGCGACGGGCGCATGGCCTAACCCCAGGCCGCGGCGGGCGGCGGCGCCCAGTCATCCGCATCGCCGGCTTCGATATCTTCCGGCTGGGGCGCATGCTGGAACAAGGTGATGCGCACCCAGCGATCGGATTTCGGGTCGAAGCGCATGGCACCGAAGAACGACAACTTGCAGCGCAGGAGATCGATCGGCCGCATCTGGGCCGACAGGAGATTGTCGCGAATCTCCGCATAGGGATGGCGGGCGGCGATCTGCACGCGCCGGGCATTGCGGCGGAAATCCGGATATTCGCGCAGGAAATCCGCCAAAGGTCGTTGCGGCTGATAGAGCAAGCAGGCCGCATGCAGGGCGGCAATATCGCGGGCAATGCCGAGCGGCTGCTCGAGCGCACCGCCCGGCTCCTCGAAACGCTCGCCAAGTCGCGGCTCCAGCTTCTCCTCCGAGACATACCAGAAGCGCGCTTGCGCTTTCCTGGCTTCATAATCCTGGCGCAAGGCAAAGCCGTAATGCTGCTCAATCAACTCGCACAAGCGCGCCACGGTCATTGATCCGTCGAGCGGAAACTCCATCACCTCATCGATCGCCATCTGGTCGGCGAGCTCGTCGATCAGCGCACCATGCGGTTCGAGCAGGAGCGAGACCAGCATCTCCTGGGCTTCGAGGCCGAGCGTCTCTTCCGCCCATGTGAACAGGCGATCCCAGGGCAACGGCGCCGACCAGTCGAAGGCGGCAACCTGATCTTTCAGCCGCGTGAGATCATGGGCCAAGCCCTCGATCCGCGCGGCCTGGATCGTGTCATTCACCTGCCAATGTGCCACCAGGCCCTCGGCGCGGTCGATACTGTCGCGGAAATACTCCCGGCTTTGCGGTGTAGCCTCGGTGAGAGACCTGACCCGCGCCAGCGCCGTCTCACGCGCATCGATCCAGCGATCGATCAGGGACGGATGATGCACCAGGAACGGTGCCATGCCGAGCCCGGTTGCATTGCCGACCCCCAGCACCCGGCGCAATTCCGCCGATAAAGGCACCGCGGTCTGCGGCGCCTTCTGCCGCGCCATATGTTCGACGATATCGATGGTGAAGCGCCGGATCAGCCAGACCGCCAGCATCTCGGCCTGGAATGGCCCGGCCAGTTCCGCCCGGGTCCGGATCAGCGACCGATCGGCGAGGCCGAATTTGCCATTGCCGTAAACTGCCGTCGTCCGCATCAGATAGCCGATCCGGGCCAGTTCGGCCTTGTCCGGCTGCTTGCCTGCGGCGAGGCAATCGACCACGTGATCGAATAGGCGCACGCTGCGATTGGCACGCGACAGGACGAGATCGCGCTCGCTATAGCGTCCGGCCTCCTGACGCGGCGCATTGACGCGCAGCCGCTCGATTTCCGCCGCTGTCGGCGCACCATCATAGAGCACGAAAGCCGCGTCCCATTCATCGGCGATGACGCGATCGCTGCGTTTCTCCGGCGGCAGGTCATGGGCGAAACAGATGAGTGAATAGATCTGATAGGGCGTCTTCAGGCAGTAGACGCCGACACCTTCACCGCGGGCATCGACATCCCAGGAGCTGCGATAGAACTGCCAGCCCTCGCGCGCGATGCGGCGCAGCAGGCTGCGCAGGAAACTGAGCCGGGTCTGATGGAAGCTGCCCAGCCGATCCAGGGTCATGACGGTCTCGGGCGCACGGCGGGCGACGAGCTTCGCCGGCCGGCTCTGATCACCGGCGGTTTGCCCAAGGATTGGTGACCCGACCAGCTCCGATATCATCTGCCCGATGATTCTCCCGTTGCAGCGCCGTCGGCAGGTCCGAAGGACCGCTCGAAGAAGCGCAGCCAATTGCCGCCCATGATGCCGGCAATATCCGCATCTTGGAAGCCGACTTGGCGCAGTCCCGTGGCGATGCCGGGGAAGTCGCGGTTGTCGCGGAACCAGCCGGGCTGCGGCGGAAAAGTCGCCCCGGTCCGTTGCTTGGTCCAGCGGCCGGTCCGCATCCATTCCACCACCGCATCCGGTTGGTCCTGGCAGAGATCCGAGCCGATGCCGATATGTTCGGCGCCAATGATCTCCGCCGTGCGGGCCGCCATCTCGCACAGGGAAGCCAGCGTGCAGTCCGAGGAATCCTTCAGGTGATGCGGATAGAGGCTGAAGCCCAGCATGCCGCCGGTCTGCCCCAGCGCCTTCAACACGTCGTTCGACTTGTTGCGCGGGACGTCGCGCCAGGAAGACGGATTGGCATGGGTGATGGAAATCGGCCGCGCCGACAGCTCGATCGCCTGCAGGGTCGAGCGCTCGGCGGAATGCGACATGTCGATGGCAATGCCGACACGGTTCATTTCCTGGATCACCTCGCGTCCCATGCGGGTGATGCCGGGATCCTCGGCCTCATAGCAGCCGGTCGCCAGCAGGCTCTGGTTGTTATAGGAGAGCTGCATGAAGCGGATGCCGAGCTGGTGGCAGATTTCCACCAGCCCGATCTCGTCCTCAATCGGCGAGGGATTCTGGAAGCCGAAGAAAACCGCGGTCTTGCCGGTCTTCTGCGCCACCCGCACATCCTCGGCGATACGACCCGGCATGATCAGGTCGGGGAATTGCTCGAAGAGGCGGTTCCAGGCGGTGATATTGCCGACCATTTCCCGGAAAGTCTCGTGATAGGCGATGGTCACATGGATGGCGGTGACGCCACCTTCGCGCAACTGGCGGAAGATCTTTTCCGACCAGTTGCAGTATTGCAGCCCATCGATGACCAGCCCGTTGAACCCGGCCATGTGCAACCCTCTGTCCGTTCTTCAGGTCAGCCGGGGCGCATACCCTCCAGGGCACGCATATCCCTTTGTGACACTGGCATGACCATCATGCTGGGCCCCATCACCGATTTCAGTCAATCCGAAATTATGGTAATATATTTCAGATTTTCTGAAATATCTTCTAGAATAGGCCCGGCATGCCCATCGGTCTTTCCCAATTGCGGGTCTTCGCCGCCGTCGCCAAATCCGGCAGCTTGAAGGATGCGGCGGAACAGGTCGGGCGCACGGTCTCGGCTGTTTCCATGACCCTGAAGCAGATCGAAGGCGATATCGGCGCCAAACTATTCGAGGCCGATCGCAAGAACCGCCTCACAGCCGTCGGCCGTTTCATGCAGGCTCAGGTCGCCGATCTCCTGCTGCATCACGAGCGCTGCATCGCCACCATCCAGGCCTATGCCCGCACCGCGGTCGGCCGCGTCGATATCGTCTGCGTTCCCTCGGTGGCGGCGAGCCTGCTGCCGATCATCGTGCCGCAGTTCCGCGCCGCCCACCCTGAAGTCGAGATCGATGTGCGTGACACCGATTCCGACAATGTCATCGCCGCCATCGAGGCCGGCCATGCGGAGCTTGGCATCGGCAGTCTGCGCCGCCGCCAGGCTGCCTTCGACTATCAACCGCTGTTCGAGGATGTGCTTGGCATCGTCTGTCGCAAGGATGATCCGCTGAGCAAGCGCCGGCGCATCAGAAGCTGGGCTGAGCTGGATGGGCAGACACTACTGGACAACGGCATCAGCCAGACCATCGAGGATCCGGCTTTCCAGAAACGCACCCAGCCGGCACCGATCGTCGTCTACAATGTGTTGTCGCTATTGGCCCTGGTCAGGGCGAAGGTCGGCGTCACCGTGCTGCCACGGCTGTCAATCACCGACCTAGCACCTGACCTCGCCTTCCTGCCGGTCGAGATGACCGCCGCGAACCGTTCGGTCGGGTTGCTCCGCCGTCGCGGCGAACCGCCCAGCCCCGCCGCCGATCAATTCGTGGCCCTGCTCAAGCAATGTCTCAAGCAGCACCAGAAGACGCTCGGCATCGGCAAGATCTTCGTCTGACCGATAACCGCTGCCAGAAACTAGCGGCGGCCACCGACCTCATCGAGGTGATCCAGGAGATCGGCCGGATCGGCATAGACCCGGTAGGAACCGCTGCGCTCCAGTTCCTCCTGGCCATAGCCGCCCGACAGCAGGCCGATGCCGAGTGCCCGCGCCCGCCTGGCCGCCAGCATGTCCCAGATACTGTCGCCGACGACGCAAGCGGTCTCGATATTGACGCCGAGCTTTTCGGCCGCGGCGAGGAAGAGATCGGGGTCGGGCTTGGCATATTTGACGAGATCGCGGGTGATGACGGGAATGCGATCGAAATCGACGCCGAGATTTTCCAGCGGCACCCGTGCGGTTTCCATGCGGCCACTGGTGGCGATCGCCCAGGGAATGCCGAGCTCGCTGAGCGTCTTCAGCAATTCCTTGGCACCGGGCAAAGGCTGGATCTGCGCCGAGCGGCGATTATAAGCCTCGGCATGCAGGCGCCGCAGCCGATTGACGCGCTCTTCGGAAATATCGAGATGGGTCTCGCGCAACAGCATATTGGTGAAGAGACCGCCGCTCATGCCGATCTTGCGATGAATGCGCCAGATCGAGAGTTCGATACCCTCCTCCTGCAGCGCCTCGTGCCAGGCGAGGACATGCTGATAGACGCTGTCGATCAGCGTGCCGTCGAGATCGAACAAAAATGAGACTTGCGTGCGGGTCATGGGCTGGCTCCTGGTGAACTGCGGGGAGAAGCTGCGAATTGGTCGGCCAAGGCATGTGGCTCGATCTTAA
>DATMUQ010000625.1:0-5253 GCA_035563795.1 Terriglobales bacterium
CGCCGGTACGGCCGGTGTCTTCGGTGCTGCCGCAGCTGCCGGCAAGCTGCTCGGCCTCAGCGAGCAGCAGATGGTCTGGGCCCTGGGCATTGCCGGCACGCAGTCTTCCGGCTTCCGTGAGATGTTCGGCACCATGTGCAAGAGCTTCCATCCGGGCAGGGCGGCGCAGAACGGCCTCACGGCGGCGATGCTGGCCAAGCAGGACTTCACCAGCTCCGACCGGGTTCTGGAAGCGCCGCGCGGCTTTGCCCATGTCATGTCGACCAAGCGCGATTTCGCCGCGATCACCGAAGGTCTCGGTGAGCGCTTTGAGATCGCCCTCAATACCTATAAGCCTTTCGCCTGCGGCATCGTCATCCATCCCACCATCGACGGCTGCGCACAATTGCGCAACGAACACAAGCTGAAGGCGGAGGATATCGCCGCGATCAGCCTGCGGGTACATCCGCTGGTGCTGGAATTGACCGGCAAGAAGACACCGAAGACGGGCCTCGAAGGCAAGTTCAGCGTCTATCATTCGGCCGCTGTCGCCATCATCTATGGTGCGGGTGGCGAGACGGAATATGCCGATGCGGTGGTCCAGGATGCTCGGGTCATTGGCCTCCGTGACCGTGTCACCGCGACGGCCGAGAAGGGCATTCGCGAGGACGAGGCCTATATCACCGTGACGCTCAATGACGGGCGCAAGCTGGAGAAGCATGTCGACCATGCGGTCGGCAGCCTGGAGCGTCCCTTGAGTAATGAGGGGCTGGAAGCGAAGTTCTGCGGCCTGACCGAGACCGTCATCGGCGCGCCGGCTACCAAGCGCTTGCTGCAGCTTGCCTGGGGTATCGCCGATCTTGCCGATGCGGCGGAGATTGCCCGCGCTTCCACGACAGAACGCCGCCTGCAGACGGCGGAGTGAACCCATGCTGTCCATTGGTGTGTTGAACGGGGACGATATCGGTCACGAGATCGTTCCCGAAGCCATCGGCGTCATGAAGATGGCCGCCGAACTGACCGGATTGGAGATCGACTGGCATCACCTGCCGATCGGTCGCAAGGCGCTGGATGAGCTCGGCACGACGATGCCGGAGGATACGCTGTCGCGGCTGGAAGCCTTGGACGGCTGGGTCCTGGGGCCGATCGGCCATCAGGCCTATCCGAAGGTACCGGAGGCGATCAATCCGCATCCGATCCTGCGCAAGCATTTCGATCTCTATGCCAATATCCGTCCGGCGCGCTCCTATCCGACCCTGCCCAGCGTGCATCAGAATGTCGATCTCGTCATCGTGCGGGAGAACAATGAGGGCTTCCAGCCGGATCGTAATGTCGTCGCGGGATCGGGGGAATTTCGCCCCAGCAACGACATGACGATCTCGGTCCGCGTCATTACCCGCCAAGGTTCCTCAAAGGTGGCACGGGCGGCCTTTGAGCTGGCGCGCAGCCGGCGCAAGAAGTTGACCGCAGTGCATAAGGATACTGTCTTCAAGCTGGGTTGCGGCATGTTCGCCGAGGAATGTCGCAAGCTCGCGGCGGAATTTCCCGACGTCGCCTATCAGGAATCCATGGTCGACACTTTCGCCATGCGGCTGGTCATGCGGCCGCAGGATTACGATGTTGTCGTCACCACCAATATGTTCGGCGACATTCTTTCCGACGAGGCGGCCGGCCTGGTCGGTGGCCTCGGCCTGGCGCCGGGGCTCTGCGTCGGGCCACGCTGGGCGATGGCCCAGGCGACGCATGGTTCGGCACCTGATATCGCCGGCCGCGGCGCCGCCAATCCCTATGCCATGATCATGTCCGGCCAAATGCTGCTGGCCTGGCTTGGGCGAGCGAAGCAGGAGCCGAAGGCGGAGAAGGCGGCCGAGTTGATCTCCAAGGCTGTCGATGCCGTCATTGCCGCGAAAGCAGATCTGACGCCGGATCTCGGTGGCACCGCCACCACCCAGGGCATGGGGCGGGCTGTTTGCGTGGCGATGAGTCAGGGCGCCAGATAACGAACCACGGCCCCAGGCCTGCCGGTATTAGTTTGCTGAAAAGGAAAACCGGCAGGCCGGATGGCCGGCTGCGGCGCAAGCATCTTCCCTGCAGCTGATATCGGCAGCGATTTCGGCATCCAGCAGATAGCGCAGCGCGCCGGTCATGAAGCCCTCGAACATATAGCAGACGGCGCGGCCTACGCTCTGCTGCTCCAGGACAAAGATCGAATTGCGCAGCGAGATTGCACCGCGCTTCTCGGCGAGGTCGATGCTGTCGACCGTGAACTGGCCCCAGCCGCGCTGGGAGAGGCGCTTGAAGTAACGATGGAAAGTGTCGAGCGGTGATAGATTCAAGGTCTTCGCCGTCGACTTGCACCAATGCACCGCGGATTTGTCGGTCGCTATCCGCAGGATGGCGCGATAGGTGTCGAGCCCCAGCGCCTCCTCGACGGCGACATGGTTGTTGACCATGAAATGCCGTGGCAGATAGAGCATCGGCAGGCCATCGGTGCGCCAGATACCGGTTTCCGGATCCACATCGATGTCGACTTCCGGACGCGCCATCGCCACGGCTCCCCTTCTTACTGCGTTACGCGGCCTTTTCCTGCTGCAAGGCGGCCTTGGAGATGTCCTTGTAGAGGGCGCCGTCCTTCATGATGACATGGAGGTTGTCCTCATCGACCATCTTCTCGATATGCTTGACGGGATCGGCCCCGACCAGCAGCAGATCGGCGAGATAGCCTTCCTTCACGAGGCCGAGTTCGTGGCCCATCTCCATGACCTGGCCGCCATATTTGGTGCCGCAAACCAGGGCCTCGACCGGCGAATAGCCGAGCAGGTCGACGAAGTGCTTGAGGTCACGGGCATTGTTGCCCTGGGGCGACTGGATGAAGCCGTAATCGCCGCCGATCAGGGCGCGGACACCGCGCTTGCGGAACTCGGTGTAGACCTTGAGGCTGTCATCGATCACGCGCTGCATGCCGATCTCGAGCGCGAATTCCTTGGAGAACCAGGGCTCGCCTTGATGGATCGTGCCCCAGATGATGCCGATCGCCGGGCCGACGAAGACCCGGTCCTTCACCGATTCCACCATGTCGAGGGCTTCCTCATCGGCGGATTCGCAGTGATAGATCACGTCGACGCCGCATTTCACCGCCCGCTTCACCGAATTCGCCGCGCGGGCATGGCAATTGACCTTCTTGCCGAAATCCTTGGCGACCTCGACGGCAGTACGCACCTCGCTCTCGCGCATGGTGGTGATGCCGCCGCGGGCAAGGGGCCCGAGATCGTCGCCGGAGATGTTGATCTTGATATTGTCGACACCTTCGCGGCAGCACAGGCGGACGGCCCGGGCCATCTCCACCTCGCCATCGGCGATCATGCCGAAGCTCTCGTAATACATATGGTTCTTGCGCTCATCGCCGAGACCGGCGGTGACGGTGATTTCCGGGCTGGCGGCGCGGATGCGCGGCCCCGGCAGGCGGCCGGCATTGACCTCGTTGCGGATGACGACATCGAGACGCAGCTTGGAGGTCGCCGCGCTATAGGCGCTGGTGAAACCGTGATCGAGCAGGGTCTTCGCGTTGCGCATGGTGAGGAGGACATGTTCCTCAGGCGGAATGTCACCGAGATCCTTGTCATTGACCGCGCCGCCGAAGGAGATATGGGCATGGCCCTCGACCAGGCCCGGCATCAGGGTGCGGCCATGGGCGTCGATGACCGTGCAGCCATCGGCCGATAGCTGGCCGAGTGTCCGGGCGATGGTGCGGATGCGCTGGCCCTCGACCAGCACGTCGGCGGGAAATTGTTCGGCGCCCGAGCCATCAAAGACCATGGCATTGCGGAACAAGACTCGGCTCATGATAGTCCTCCTTGAGATCGCGAAAGCCGGTTGCGGCTGAGGCTTTTGGCAACGGGTTCTACTTGGCGGCCGCCATGGCCGGTGCGGCAACGTCATCCTCGACAGGGTTGCGCAAGAGCCCGATCCCCTCAAGCTCAACTTCGCAGACATCGCCATGTTTCATGAAAAGCTGTGGCTTGTGCGCCATACCCACACCGGACGGCGTGCCGCTGACGATGATATCCCCGGGTTCGAGCGTGATCGCTTCGCTGATGATCGAGATCAGGCTGGCGACATCGAAGATCATGTCATCGGTGGTGGCATTCTGCACCACCTGGCCGTTGAGTCGGGTCTGGATCTTCAGCCCCTTGCCACCCAGCGGCACTTCATCGGCGGTGACCAGTAGGGGGCCGAAGGCGCCGGTCGCATCGAAATTCTTGCCGATAGTCCATTGCGGTGACTTGGTCTGGTAATCGCGGATCGAGGCATCGTTGAAGACCGAATAGCCCATCACATGATCAAGCGCCCGGCTCTTGGTGATATGGCGCCCGCCCTTGCCGATCACCGCCACCATCTCGCCCTCGTAATCGAGCTGCACGGAGACCGCCGGCCGGCGGATCGCCACATTATGGCCGATCAGGCTGGAATTGAAGCGGGCGAAGACGGTCGGATAGGTCGGCGGGGTGAAGCCACTTTCCAGCGAATGGTCGACATAATTGAGACCGATACAGATGACCTTGGTCGGGACTGACAAGGGCGGCAGCCAGGCAAGGCCGGCGGGATCGAGCAGGGGAGCATCGGCGAGACGCTTGCCGGCCTGTGTCAGCGCATCGCCACCCGCGGCGATCAATTGCTCCAGGCGGCCGGGAAACTTGTCCGCCGATTCCGGCAGGCCACGCAGTTCGCCATTGGGCAGTTGGATAGCCAGGCCGTGGCCCGCTTGCGACTGATAGGCAGCAAAACGCACGATGAAATCCTTCCTTAATCGTTCTCGCCGGTATCGATGGTGTCAGTTTGGCGTTGTTATATATATTTGTCAAAATAATATATTTTATTTCAACAAGGTTTCTTGCTGTAGATAGAACTCAGCTCATGACCATCAGGGATCCGAGTCCATGCGCCAGGCGGCGATCCGAGAAAGTACCGTCAACCTGACCCAGGGGGCTTATGAACAGCTGCGGGCGGACCTGCTCTCCTGCCGCATCCAGCCGGGGACGCGGCTGAAGATCCAGGACCTCTGTACCCGTCTCTCGGTCAGTCTCGGCGCCATTCGCGAGGCTTTGTCGCGCCTGACCTCGGAAGGCCTGGTGGTGGCGGAACCTCAACGCGGCTTCCGTGCAGCCCCGATCTCGCCCGAAGATTTGCGCGATCTCACCACGGTGCGGATCGAGATCGATACGCTCTGCTTGCGCCAAGCGGTGGCGCGCGGCGATGTCGATTGGGAGGCGCGGC
>DATMUQ010000626.1:0-7217 GCA_035563795.1 Terriglobales bacterium
CAGCCCCGGATCCGCGGCCAGACATAGCTCCCGGCCTTGCTGCCGGCCATCATGCCGATATGGCCGGCAGGCGGGCGGTCGATGTCACAGAGCGGCAATGCTTCGGCCAATGCCAGGGCACTGCCCGGCGGCACGATGCGGTCACGATCAGGGATGAGGGCCAGGCTCGGAACCGTCACCTGCGAGGGCGTGATGATGTTACCGCCGACACGCCAGGCACCGTTCTTGGCACTGTTCTCGCCATACCAGTTGACCAGGCATTCACGGGCGACCGGGGCGGCGAGGCTGGTGCCGTCATTCAGCCAGTCCTCCAGCAAGGTGAAGCGTCGCAGGGCCGCGGTATCCGGTGGCTGGCTGCCGCTCAGTCGCGCAAAAGCCTGGAATTTGCGCGGCACCTGGAAGGGATCGAGCAGGGCAAAAAAGCTTTGCAGCAGATCGACCGGCAATTCCCCCAGGGCCGCCATGATCGGTTCGAGCTGGCGGCCGATAGCAGCGATCATCGCCGCCTGGTCGGCCTGCTCGGCGTGAAAATCCCAGGGCGTTGCCAGCAGGACGAGACCTGCCGGCGGCACGGCTGCCGGTATCGTCGCCAAGACTTGCGCCAGGGCCAGAGCCAGCAGCCCGCCCATGCAATAGCCAATAATGAAGATCGGCCCGCCCGGTTCCTTCTGCATAGCATGATAGGCATCGCGCAGCCGCCCGGCGATGTAATCGGTCAGGGAAAAATCGCGTTCCTGCGGGCCTGGCGCATCCCAGTCGACGACGAAAGGCCGATAGCCGGCAGTGGCGAGAAAATTGAGAAAGCTCGCTTGCGGGGCGAGATCGAGAATGTAATAGCGGTTGATCAGCGACGGGATGACAAGAATACGTGGTGCCGATGCCGCGGTGTCGGCCCGGCTGTAATCGAGCAGGCGTGTGCTGCCCGACGACCAGGCGACGCGATGCGCCGTCGGCCGCGGGTTTTCCGGCTGCCGGCGATAGGCGAGGGCGCCGGTAACGAAAGCATCGAGACGCCGCAGCCCCTCGTCACTCAGGGCCTTGGCGAGCGCGGCCGGGTCGGCTGCGTCGAGTTGCGGTCCCAGTTGCTGCAGGGCCTGTGCCAGTCTTTCCGGCAGCATCGGGTAAGGCGGTTCCGGCTGTGCGCCGTTTGCCGCTGTTCTTTCCGCTGTCGGGCTTTCTGCTACGGTGTTCTTCGCCTGTGCCTTCAAGTGCTGCCAGGCGAGCATCAAGCTTGGCAAGATGGTTGCGGAGTTGCTCCAGGTCGTCAGGGCGAGGCCCAGATGGAGCGGCAGTGGCTGTGGACCCAGACGGTGATGCAGTCTTGTGGTCGCTCCGAGATCCGGCTGGCTGGGCACGTTGTTCTCCCTGCATCGACTTGACGGCCGCCATCTGCTGCGACAGCGCGTTCGACCAGACCGTCATGCCGGTCTTCCACCAATCGGCCAAGGCATTTGCCGGATTGGCCGCTCCGCCTGCCGCAGTACTGGCGCCTGGTGCCTGAGGTCCGGCGCTGGTGCCAGCGGTATGTGGTGCGGCAGTGCCTGATGTTCCGGCCCCTGGCGCTCCAGCTTGCAGCATGGCCGCCGAGAGGCGGGCCATCTGATCGGCGAGGTTGCGATCCGCGGCAACCGCTGCCACCTGATCCTGCCAAAGATCCAGGAGCTTTTTCGCGAGATCGGTCAAATCAACGGGCGGCGTGTCTTCGCTCATGGCGGCATCATAGGCCGGGTTTCGGCATCTTCGCAATGCAGCTACCGCATTGCCAAAGCCGGGCCAAAACCTGCTATGCTCAGCTCGGGCCGGCCTTCAGGGGAGGCGGAAGGGCCCAAGCGCAAAAGGCAAGAAGGATTGAATTCGATGGCTGTCGGCAGCGACGCGAGCAGCGACAAGACACCGGTTCGTATTAAGAAATATGCCAACCGGCGTCTCTACAACACAGCGACAAGCTCTTATGTGACGCTGGATTATTTGGCCCAGATGGTGAGGGAGGGGCTCGATTTCACGGTGGAGGATGCGAAGACCGGTGAGGACATCACCCGCTCGGTCTTGACCCAGATCATCGTCGAGGAGGAATCGAAGGGGCAGAATATGCTGCCGATCAATTTCCTCCGGCAGTTGATCAGCCTTTACGGCGACAATCTGCAATTCCTGGTGCCGCGCTATCTTGAGCAGAGCATGGAAAGCTTCTCGCGCAACCAGGAGCAGTTCCGCAGCTATATGAAGGATAGCTTCGGCGGCATGATGCCGTTCGGCCAGCTTGAAGAGATGTCGAAGCAGAATATGAACTTCTTCGAACAGGCGATGCGCATGTGGACGCCCTTCTCGGTGCCGATGACCATGCCGACGCCGATGACGCCGGGCAACAGCGATCATGCCAAAGGCAATCCGGCGGGCAACGCTGAGAAGCCGGCCTCGGCCGATGAGATCTCCGATCTCAAGTCGCAGATGCAGGCGCTGCAACGGCAGCTGGAAACCCTGAGCAAGAGCGGCAAGCCGGAATAGCCGGCAGCTCTGCGGACCACAAAAAAGCGCCACCGGCAGAACCGGTGGCGCTTTCGTTTGAGGCTGCGACGAGCCCTCTAGGCGTTGCCGAGGATGACGTCGGGCTTCAACGCTGCCGGCTGCTCGCGGTCGCGGTTGAGTCGGCGCTCCAGCCAGTTGAGGAATCGGCTCAGGATGAAGACCAGGATGATATAGATGAGACCGGCGGCGATCAGCGGCTCGTAGGTGCGGAAGCTCTGTTTCTGCAGCCAGCGCGCCGTCCCCATGACATCCATGACGGTGATCGTTGCTGCGAGCGAGGTTGATTTCAGCAGCAGCACGGTCTCGGTGCTCATGGTCGGCAGACAGATGCGGATGGCGCGCGGCAGGGTGATGCGGCGGAAGATCAGCCAGCCCGACATGCCGAAGGCCTTGCCAGCCTCGACTTCACCATGCGGCACGGCCTGGATGGCGCCGCGCAGGATTTCTCCTGTGTAACCCGCCGTGTTCAAGCTGAGGGCGAAGATCGCATACCAGAAACCGTCGCGCAGATACGGCCAGAGGAAGCTGTGACGCACCCAGGTATGCGGCAGGATCTGGCCGAGACCGTAATAGATCAGGTAGATCTGCACCAGCAGCGGCGTACCGCGCATGAGCAGGATGTAGATGTAACTTGGCATCCACAGATACCAGCGCTGCGAGACGCGGGCCATGGCGATCGGCACCGCCAGCAGATTACCGACGACGCAGCAGATCACCGTCAGCTCGATGGTGACCGGGACCGCGTGGACGAGGCCGGGCAGTAGCCGATAAACGATGAAGCTGAGATAGTCGCTACTATTGATCGTGTCGAGGATATCGGTCATTGCTGTGCCCTCAGCGCCGCATGCCGCGGCTGAGCCGTTTTTCCAAGGCCGCCAGCACCAGCATCGACGTAATCGTTAGAACGAGAAAAACGCAGGCTGTGGCCGAATAAAAGAAGAGATATTCCTTGGTGCCGCCGGCGGCATTGGCGCCTGCCGAGAGCAATTCAACAACGCTGCCGGTAACGGTGATATAGGCGCTGTCCTTGGTGATGTTGAGCCACTGGTTGCCCATGCCGGGCAGCGCGTAGCGCAACATCAGGGGAAAGAGGATACGGCGGAATCGCAGGGGTGCATGCATGCCGAAGGCACGTGCAGCCTCCATCTGACCCTTTGGCACCGCCTGGATGGCGCCGCGGAGAATCTCCGTCATATAGGCACCGTAGATGAAGCCCAGGGCGGCAACGGCAGCGGCGAAGCCGCTGATCTGGATTTCCTCCGGTGCGAAACCGACAGCGACCAGAAGGGCCTTCAACGCCCCGGTACCGGAATAGAAGAGCAGCAGAATCAGGAGCAATTCAGGAACGGCGCGGATGATGGTGGTGTAAAGATCGGCAAGACGCCTGAGCCAGATATTGTGGCTGAGTTTGGCGCCGGCTCCGAGCAGGCCAAGGGAGAAGCCGACGGCGTAGGCGCAGAGTGAGATCTGGACGGTGAGGCCGAGGCCGCGCAGCAACTCGTCACTCCAGCCGAGGTCGCCATAGCGAAGCAGCGACATGTAATACTCGAACGATCCGGATTGGCCGGCCATACTCCCAGTTCCCCCATCCCTGTTCTGTGGGGCCCGTTCTCATTGGGCGTTTCTTGGGCTTTGCGCCTCTTTTGATCTGCCTGCAGCTTGCCTGATCCGCAGGCCGGCCGACAGAGCAAATTCTCGGGACAGTTCTTTGCCTCTTGTTGAGCGACTGTCAAGCAAGGATAAGCAGCGGCATCGGTATTCTGTCTGTTTAGGCTTATCTTGGCGCATCATGCCGGGCGATAGCGCAAACAAAAGGCGGTGCGATCCGCCGGATCGCACCGCCTCATTTCATCCGCCGACAGGTATGAAGCTGTCAGCTTGCGCGCTGGTTCAGGAACCGGCGCCGTAGATGTCGAAGTCGAAATACTTCTTCGCGATGGTGTTGTAGACGCCGCTGTCGCGGACACCCTTGATGGCGTCGTTGAGTTGCGCCTTCAACTGGTCGTCACCCTTGCGGATGCCGCCGCCGACGCCGTCACCGAGCAGGGGGTCATCGGGGATCGTCACCACCACCTGCATGTCCTTGCCCTGATCCGACTTCAGATAGTCGGCGAGCGCGACCGAGTCAGCCATGACGAGGTCGACGCGGCCGGCGCTCAGATCGGCATTGGCGTTGTCCTGGGTGTCATAGACCTTGATCTCGGCATCCTTGCCAAAATACTTCTGGATGTAATTGGCGTGAATAGTCGAGGTCTGCACGCCGATGATCTTGCCCTTGGCGTCGGCCGGATTGGCGATCTTGCCGCCTTTGCCGTCCGGATTGTCGACGATGCCGATCTTGATGCCGGCGCTCTTCGGGCCGATGATCTCGGCCGGGCTGTTATAGTACTTGTTGGTGAAATCGATCACCTTCTTGCGTTCATCGGTGATCGACATCGAAGCCCAGATCACGTCGATCTTCTTTTCCTGCAAAGCGGGAATGATGCCGTCCCAGGCGATCGGTACCAGCTGGCACTTCGCCTTCATCTGCTCGCAGACAGCATTCATCAGATCGACTTCGAAACCGACCCAGCGACCGGACGAATCCTGGCTGGCGAACGGCGGATACGGCTCCTGAGCGACACCAAACTTGATGACGTCATCGGCGCGGCTGGGCGTGGCACCCACCGCCAAAATGCCGGCGACACCAATCGCCGCCACCTGAACTACTCGCGCAAGGCGTTGAAACATAATTCCTCCCTTTTTTCACTCTGCCGCTGCCGACTTGCGATCAGCAGCCGGTTCTCAAAATTTTACAAGGGAACAATTAGCACAGCTATTGCGGCTGCGAAAGAATGTTGCGCAGGCTTTTTCGCTTCCTGACATAATCCTTGCGACGCTCGGACTTGAGACGTTTGGCCTTGCAGAGGTGACGAGGCCCGTGGCCGCCGGGAGGATGCGGGCGGGCCTCGTCAAGACGACCGCCGGCCTGCCCGGCAAGGACGGGCATAACCGGCGATCACTGGTGTCAGCTGCCGTAGATGTCGAAATTGAAGTACTTGTCGTTGATCTTCTTATAGCTGCCATCGGCGCGGATCGCCTTGATGGCGTCGGAAATCTCCGCCCGGAGCGGGTCGCCCTTGCGCAAGGCGGCACCAATCTCCGCCCCTGAGGTGGGGTCGATGATGGCGGCACCCTTCTGGTCGAAGTTCTTGCCCTGCTCGGTCGGTAGGAAGCCCTGCAGCAAGGCGATGCTGTCGGCGAAATCGAGGTCGATGCGGCCGGCGACGAGATCGGCGTTCACCTGGTCCTGCTGCTCATAGAGCTTGATATCGACCACCTCGCCGAAATGGCTCTGCAGCCAATTGGCCTGGGCGGTGCCGGTCTGTACGCCGACGATCTTGCCCTTGAGCCCGTCCTTGGTGATCTCGATCTTCTCATCCTTCGGGCCGATGAAGACGATCGCCGTTTCGTAATATTTCGCGGTGAAATCAACCTGTTGGGATCGTTCCGGGGTGATGCCCATGGAGTTGAAGATGACGTCGATCTTCTTTTCCTGCAGGGCCGGGATGATGCCGTCCCAGGCGATCGGCACCAGCTGATAGGTCTTGCCCATCTTGGTGAAGAGCGCGTCCAACAGGTCAACCTCGAAACCCGACCATTTGCCGGCCGCGTCCTGGTTCCAGAACGGGGGATAGGGTTCCGGCGAGAAGCCGACCCGGATGGGATCGGCGGCCAGCGCCGATCGCGGCGCTTGGGTGAGGGCGAAACAGGCCGCCGCCGTGGTGGCGACCAAGAAATGGCGGCGCGAGAGCCGCGAATGCGCTGACACAGTTTTCCTCCTAGCCGTTTTGTCACGGACCGGTTCGGCCGGCCAATGCGCGACCTTCATTGGAGGTCGCTGTATACAGCATAATCGGATGTGGTTGGGGCGCCAAGGATTTCCTGTATACAGCTATTCTCAATTCAGCGGAGCTTACCCGGGCCGGCTTGCGGCCAGGTGGCAGTCCCCAGGCGGCAGACCTCTATCGGAGGTCAATAGCGAGCGATGAAATCGGCCAGCCGGTCCATGGCCTGATTGAGGCGGTCCTCGCTCTGGGCGTAACAGAGACGGAGGAAGCTCTGGCCGCCCCGGCCGAAGGCGGTGCCGGGGGCGAGGCCGACCCGGCCTTCGACCACCAAGCGTTTGCAGAAATCCAGCGGGTCGGTCATGTCGGCGACCTGCAGCATCAGATAGAACGAGGCCTGGTTGGGGATGACCGAGATGCGGTTCATGGCGGCGAGGCGCTCGACCACGAGATCGCGGCCGGATTTGCAACGCGCTACCATGGATTGGACGAAGGCCTCGCCCTCGCGGATGGCGGCGACGCAGCCCCATTGCAGGAAGGCCTGGCCGCCTGAGGTGTTGAATTCCAGCAGGCGTTCGAAGACCGGTGCCGCCTGGCGCGGCATGATCATCCAGCCCACCCGCCAGCCGGTCATCGCCCAGGTCTTGGAGAAGCTGTTGACGACGAAGAGCGGATCGTCCGGTGTGGCGATCTCCAGGAAGGAGGGCGCCACCGGCCGGTCATAGACCAGGCGGTTATAAACTTCGTCGGCGATGATGGCGATGCGCCGTTGCCGCGCGAAATCGAGCAAAGCGCGGCGCTGTTCCTCCGGCATGATCCAGCCAGTGGGGTTGCCGGGCGAGGCGATATAGATCGCCTTGGTGCGGG
>DATMUQ010000627.1:0-2091 GCA_035563795.1 Terriglobales bacterium
CTGCCTCTGACCGCCGATGCCCGCGAGGCCCTGATTGCCATGGCCGACGGCGACGGGCGCTATCTGCTGAATATGGCAGAAGAGCTGTTCCGCTTTCCGCCCGATACCGAGCTCGACGTCATTCAATTGACCAAGGCCGTCAATCGGCGCGCCCCGCTTTATGACAAGGGGCAGGAAGGTCATTACAACCTCATCAGTGCGCTGCACAAATCCCTGCGTGGCTCGGATACCGATGCGGCCCTTTACTGGTTCGGCCGCATGCTGGCAGGCGGGGAGGACCCCAAATATATCGTCCGCCGCCTGGTGCGTTTCGCCGTCGAGGATGTCGGTCTGGCCGATCCGGCGGCCCTGACCCAGTGCTTGGCGGCCTGGGATGCCTATGACCGGCTGGGTTCACCGGAAGGCGAGTTGGCCATTGCCCAGGCGGTCATCTATCTCGGCACAGCGCCGAAATCGAACGCGGCTTACCGGGCCTATAACGCGGTTTCCCGGGCGGCCAAGGAAACCGGTTCGCTCATGCCGCCCAAGCATATCCTGAATGCGCCGACAAAGTTGATGAAGCAACTCGGATATAGCGACGGTTACCAATACGACCACGATGCCGAAGAAGGCTTTTCCGGTCAGAACTATTTCCCTGATGGCATGGCGCGACAGCGTTTTTACCAGCCGGTGGAACGCGGCTTCGAGCGCGATCTGATGAAGCGGCTGGAATACTGGGATCGCCTTCGCCAACGCAAGCAGGGTAGTGACGGCTGATTTCGGCATGGCAGTCTTGCGGTTCCGCTGATCCCCTCATGCCGGGATTCGTCTTGTCGGCCGCAATAACTAGGGCTAGGGTTTTTTGCTGACCGAACGGGGACGGTCTTAACTTGGTCATGAACAGCGAGCTGGGTAAGCGGGATGCAGGACTATTTATCACCGGAGCGCCATCGAGCGGCCCTTTTGACGATCGACGTACAACGGGATTTCGTTCTGCCGACCGGTGCTGCATCGAGTAGTACCGCCATCGCGGCGGTGCCGCATATTCAGCGCCTGGTGCGCGCCTTCCGCGCTGCGGGTGCGCCCATCATTCATGCGACGCGTCTCTATCGCTGCGACGGTTCCAATGTCGATCTCTGCCATCGCGCCTCGATCGAGGCCGGTGCGCGTATCGTCATGCCGGGCACGTCCGGTGCTGAGCTCATCGACGAAGTGAAGCCGGAAGGGGCCGCGCGCATCGAGCCGGATCTGCTGCTGAGCGGCAAGTTGCAAGAAGTCGGCCCGCAGGAATGGCTGTGCTACAAGCCGCGCCTCTCGGCCTTCTTCCAGACGCCGGTGGAAGCGCATCTGAAATCGCTGGGTGTCTCCACCATCGTCATCTGCGGCATCGATTTTCCGACCTCGCCGCGTTCCACCGTTTATGCCGCCAGCAATCGCGATTTCCGCATCCTGCTGGCGACCGATGCCATTTCCGGCGCCAATGATGCCGGGCTCGATGAGCTGGCCCAGATCGGTGTCTATCTGATGGGCACCGATCAATTGCTCGATTGGCTGAGCCGCAGCCGCGCCGCTGCCTGATATCTGATGTCCGGCGTTACCCAAATCACCGTTGCCGCCGCTGACGGCGAGCAGCGCCTCGACCGCTGGTTCAAACGGCGCTTTCCGGATGTCGGCCATGGCCGGCTGGAAAAGTTGCTGCGTACCGGCCAGATTCGCATCGACGGCAAGCGCGCGAAAGCGAGCGACCGGCTTGAAGTCGGGCAGGTGGTGCGCATCCCGCCGCTGGGCGAGACGGGCTCCGCAACAGGAGATGAGCCCGCGGCCAGGCCCGCCGCGCCCAAGCGGGCGCCCGCCGGTCCCAGCGAACGCGATGTCCGCATGCTGCAAGAAGCTGTGCTCTATCAGGATGAGGACGTCATCGTCATCAACAAGCCGGCCGGTCTCGCGGTGCAGGGCGGCAGTGGCATCGGCAAGAATCTCGACGACCTGCTGGTGGCCTTGCAGGGCGACGCTGCAGAGAAGCCGCGCCTCGTCCATCGCCTCGATCGTGATACCAGCGGTGTCCTGGTGCTGGCGCGGAACCTCAAGGCCGCCCAGCGGCTGGCCGACGCC
>DATMUQ010000628.1:0-6326 GCA_035563795.1 Terriglobales bacterium
CAGGCCTTGCAGAGCCCGGATCTCAGCGCCGAGGACCGGCCCTATGCTTTGCTCGGCCGCGGCATGGCCGCCGATCTCAGCCATGATGAAAAGGGCGCCATCGGCTATTACGACCAGACCCTGGCGCTGAAGCCGGATTTCGCCACCGCTTATCTGATGCGGGGCGTTGCCCATCATGCTTTGGGTGCCGATGACGCGGCGCTGGCCGACTACGCCAAGGTCATCGCCTTACAGCCGGACCAGCCCACCGCCTATCGCGACCGCGCCGAGATCCGCGTCAAGCGGCAGCAATGGCAGGAGGCGCTGGGCGATCTCGACCAGGTGGTGGCGCTCGACGATCACGACCCGCAGATGCGTTTCCTGCGCGGCTATGTGCATGAACGGCTGGGCGACCCCGATACCGCCAAGGCGGATTACGCGGCCGCAAGGGCGCTCTATGGCCAGATCGACAGCATGATGGCGACCGACGGCATCGTGCCCGGCCAGTAAGGGCGGCGTTATCAACAGCAACCTCCCCGGTCCTTTGGTCGCAACCGGCGCTCGGCCACAAGCCCTTGATTTCTCACAAAATATGGTAGGGTTTCGAGAATTTCTGGGGACCCGCCCACAGGAATCCACCCCTGGGCAGCGGCGTGTTTTGCGCTATGATAGGCCCCTTATCACGTTTGGCAGAGGTTAACTTGGCTTTCGACATGTCCGTGGCGGGCACGACTGCATTCACCGATCCACCGGAACCGGTCCTGGAGACCGAGAGACTGATCCTGCGGCATCTCGATGTCAGCGATGCCGACTTCATTCTCGCCTTGTTGAACGAGCCATCCTTCCTGCATTACATCGGCGACCGCCAGGTGCGCAGCGTCGACGATGCGGTCGGCTATATCCTGAAGGGCCCCGCCGCCAGCTATCGCCAGCACGGTTTCGGCCTCGACCTCGTGCAGTTGAAATCCGATGGCAGCAAGATCGGCATCTGCGGCCTGATCCAGCGCGACTACCTGCCCCATCCCGATATCGGCTATGCCTTCCTGCAGAGCTATTGCGCCAAGGGCTATGGCGTCGAAGCCGCCGCCGGCGTGCTGCAGCATGCGCGCCTGGTGCTGGGCCTGCCGCGGGTGCTGGCCATCACCTCGGATGAGAACATCGCCTCGATCCGCGTCCTCGAGAAGATCGGGCTTGGTTTCCAAAACCATTTCGAACAGCCCGGCTATCCCAGTCCCAGCCGGCTCTACAGCGTCGACTTCGACCGCACCCATCACCTGCCGCCGCACGCCCATCACGCGGCGCAGTAAGCGTCACTAGCTCCGACCACAGTTTTCACCGCGCAACGCTCACCGCTGGGCGGATCGGCGCGTGCAAATAACGGCCATGAGATGCTGATCTCATGGCCGTCTTTCTTCCATCAGGAATGAGCAACGTCAGGGATTGCTGACCGGCATCTGGCCCGGTGCGGCTGCCTGCTGGTTATCGTCATTGGCGTCATGGGTCGCCGGATCATCGTTATTGCCGGCGAGGCCACCATGATCGTCGTTGACGTCATGACCGGCGGGATCGTCGTTATGCGCGGTCAGGCCGCCGTGATCATCATTGAGATCGTGATCGGCAGGATCATCGGCGCCGTTGCCGCCGCTATTGGATGCCATGCCACCATGATCATTGCCGCTGTCGTCGCTGCCATGGCCGCTATTACTAGATCCGCTGTTGCCCGATCCGGCGCCGCTATTGCCGCCGCCACCATTGCCGCCACTGCCACCGCCGTGACCGTCGCCGCCATGGCCGCCATCCTCGGCAAAGGCCGCGGCGCTATGCAGCTGGCCCTTGGCGTCGAAACGCAGCGGGAACGCCGCCAAAGCCAGCAAGGCAGTGCCGAGCAGGATCGGCTTCCAGGCCTGCCGCGCAAGAATCGCGGCGACATGAGTCGTGGTAACGGATTCGGTCTTCACATGCTGCATCGCTCACCCTCCAGGGTCTGATTGGAACGGATGCCCGCCCAACCGCCTCCGGCCCCGGATTGCGCGTGCCAAGAGAAGACCCTGGTGCCTACCGGCTTATTCCCGGTTTTTCCGGATGCTATGATCGCCGGCCAATGAGAGCATCACGCGATGCGGTCGCTGGCTTGAGGATTGCTTTCTCGACGGGGAAGGACGCGATGACCGACACGACATCACGAGAGCCGGCCCAGGATCCGCAGGATCTCGAGCGGCTGCCGGTCGACCGGCAATGGAAAAGCGATATTGCCGGCATGGTGGCGCTTTACGAAGCGGATGCCGTGATCGATTGCGGCGACGGGCAATTGCTGCGTGGCCTGGAGGCGATCCGCGCCTATTTCGCGGAATGTATCGCGACCGGGCGGAAGTTCCAGCGCGGCAGCCAGCGCCCGGCGCTCATCAGTGGCGATCTCGCGATGACCTCGACCGGCATGCCCGATGGCAGCGTGACCTCTGAGGTGGCCCGGCGTCAGTCCGACGGCACCTGGCTATGGGTGATCGACAAGTTCACCGTCGCCTGAGCACCGCCCGGCTGAACTCGAGAGAAGTCGCTACTCGGTTCGCTGGCTCAGTTCGCGATCCAGGTGGCTTCCGCCGCGCGCATGAAATTGCCGCCGAGGATAGCGATCACCTCGTCATCCTTGTAGCCACGCTTCGACAGCGCCTCGGCGATCTCCGGCAGCTTCTCCGGGGCGACGCAGCCGAATTTGGCGCCGCCATAGCCGTGCTCGCGCGGCCACCATTTCGCCACCGGTTCGCCCGGCGGCAGGTCGCTGTGCTGCGGATTTTTGGAATCGAAGGCATAGTCGATGCCGATGCCGATATGGCGCGTGCCGATATGCTCGGCGAGATAATCGACATGGCGGATCATCGCATCGATCTCGATGGTGTTGCCGAGGAAGAGGCCGATGCCATTGACGCCGACCACACCATCGGTGCGGGCGCAGGCTTGGATGCGCTCGTCATCGATGTTGCGGCGATGATCGACCAGAGCCTGGACATTGGCATGGGAGAAGATCACCGGCTTCGAGGAGACCTCCATGATCTCCAAGGCGGTGGCGCGGCTGCTATGGGAGCAATCCATCAGCATACCGACGCGGTTGATCTCTTTGACCACGGCTCGGCCGAGATCGGTCAGGCCGCGATCGCCGTCATGGCAACCGCCGGCGATCGAGTTGTTGAGGTTATAGGCGAGATGAATCTGCCGCACGCCGAGATCGCGGTAGAGGCCGACCATGGCAAGATCGTCTTCCAGCATCACCGAGCCTTCGAGATCGAAGGCGACAGCGAGCTTGCCCTCTTGCTTGGCCCGGCGCACATCGGCAACCCTCTCGGCAAGGAGATAGTGATCGCTGTGCTTGGAGAGCCAGTCGCGGAAGCCGGCGATGACACGGATCACCTGGCTGAGCGGGTTGAAATCCATACCGACATTGACCGAGACGAAGGTGGCGCCGGCCTTGCGGTGACGCTCCAGCGGCGACATGTCAGCATTGTATTCCAATGGCAAACAGGCATGGGCATCCCACACGATCGATGACTCGTACAAAACCTTGTGCCAACTGGCCATGCGGGAACTCCAGAATGTGCGACGATGCCGGTTGATACGCACAGCATCGATATGTGACAGATCGACACTATTCCTTATGGCGCGATCGCTTGTCCAGCCGCCGGGCTTTACCCAGCCGCTATACAGCTATGCGTTCGGCAGGATCATACAGGTTGATGCTGGCGGCTTGATGCGAGCTGGCGAGCGGAGCGCTGCATTGAAACCGCTGCCGCGCTTACAAGCCGCGTGTCACCGTATAGGTGATCACCCGGTCGATCAGCTCGCCGTCGCTGGAGAGCGGCAGGAAGATGGTTTCCTGCCAGCGCAGATAGCCGTCGCCGCAGGCATATTCGCCCCAGTCATAGAGCAGGCCGCGCCCGTCGATGACGGTGTTGTAGTTGTACAGGACATCGTCCTTGCTGATGCCGATGAAGCCGTCCTCGACCCAGCGGCCGGTCGGGTTGAAGCCGCGGCTTTCCACTTCCAACTCGCCGACCAGGCGATATTTCAGGCGGCGGGGATTGTGAAAGACCTCGATGATCTGGATGCATTTCAGCCAGTTCACCATCTCGACGGGATCGAGATCGGCGCGGGCCGGCATAATGCGGCCCCGGCGCTTGCCGTCCCAGTAATCGTAGAAGGCCAACGTCGCCGCATGCGCGCGGCGGCGGAATTCGGCGAGATCGGTGGTGCGGGAATAATGATGCGGAAGGTCGGTATTGGCGAGATAGCCGCCGGTCTTGCCGTTTGATTGAGAGGCATCTCCCTCGCCGGTATCGTCCGCGGGAGAAAACACACGCCGGTCGAAACGCACTATCGCCCCTCTTGCAACCTGCCGATGATCTTATCGGCCAGCACTCCTAAGATTTGCAATCCTAAGGCCAGGGCAGAGTGTCTGTCAAAGTCAGCACGATGAACCTCGCCCTGCAAAAGCGGATGGCGCCGGCGCAGATTTTGACGAGCAAAGGTCCAGTTGTATCGACGATCAGAGGTCTTGTCGCAGATTGCGACAGTTGGGTCAGAGCGATGTCAGGACCAAACGATAACACGCTCAAATGACAAAAGGCCCAAACGACAGGCTGGAGCTGATATCAAGCCGAAACGAGATCAAGAGAAGACTGCAGGGATGATGAATACGCGGACGTTCAGCGCCCGCTATTGAGGCCGTGTCCATTGTGATGCGGATGGCTGAGGGATGCTTCCGGCAGGAAGTCACAGGCGATCAGCAGGCGCTCCGTCTTGCCGCTCTCATCGACCAGCGGCATGGTCGCGGATTCACAATAGAAGATGTGATGATGCGGGCCGACATAAGGCGGGCACAGCAGCAACGGCCTGGCCTGTTCCGATACCGCCGTGCAGATACGCCAGACTTCCGATCCCGGCCCCTGCCCGTCAACTTCCGAGAAGCACCTGCCGGTGTAGTTGCCGCGTGAATAGCGCAGCACGACATCACCGATGACGCGGTAGCGGAAGTCGATCTTCGACCCATGATGACGATGGCCGTTGAGGTGCTTCGGGGCGAGATCATTGCCACGCGTCTCGCCGGGTTTCGCAGCCCCCGTCTCCTTATCCTCTGCCGACACCACTTCGAGCAGCAGGAGGTAAGGCAACAGATGCGGGATCTCCGTCGCATCGAACTGACAGCGCTGCATCGCCATCTCGTCCCGCTGCTTGCTCATCCAATAGCTGATGGCCGTGCGGATGATCGGCGAGTGCAAACCGTCAAGGCTCAGCAGGCGCGTGCGCTCCAGGCCCATGATATCGGCTTGCAAGAGAGAGGTCGGCGCACTGCGTCGATCGGAGGAAGCTGGACTTGCTGGAACGGCGATTGCCGCATCCTGACCATTAACCATGGTCGCACCCCCAAATGTGCCTTCCATGTCATCACCATCGTATGCAGGAGCGCGAAAATTGAAAAGATGGTTTCCAAAGAATTAATACGAATTTTATCAGGCTGACATAGAAGCCACACATCACCACTGCGCGTGGAGTTCACGCGCAAAGGAATGAACGTATCTCGTGTAGCCGGTGACGTTTTCCTGCGGCCGCGCAAGAGCTCACATCATCGGGCCAGTGGTGAGATGTCATGCAGCAAGCACAACATCTTCGGCATAAAAGCGTAGGACTGATACATGATCCTATGCCGCACTTGCATACATTGCTGTGCGATCATTGGCATGAGTTGCATTTCATCAAACCGACATAGCGTTCTGTCATGCACCATGTTCGTGTCGACTTCACCCTGCATGGTCCTGCATCGCATCGGAGATACCGTTGGAATTAACCATAAGATTCGCTACACCGGCCTCTGGCGCAACGACGTGCTGGGATACCGGGCGGATGGCTTTGCATTGAAGCCGATCCCAACAAGCCGCGGCGCAAACTGCCGGGCAAGAACAAGAGAGTGGGCATGATGCTGAGACACGCGCATAACATGCAGGCGATTGTGACAGCCGCGAAAGAGCGGGCAATCGGCCTGCTTCTGCTGCTCGCACTTGCCGTGCTGCCGGCAGTGCTGCCGATGGCGCCGGCACAGGCAGATGCCGATGCCTTGTGGAACAAGGTGGTGCAGGTCTGCGTGCAGAGCGACCCCGCCAGCGATGCCGCCAATCCCTGCGACGTGGTCGACAAGCAGGCCGGCTATGTGGTGGTGAAAGATCTCTGCGGTCCGACGCAGTTCCTGTTGCTGCCGGTCGGACGGTTGAGCGGTATCGAGAGCGAGGCGTTGGCAAGTGCCCCCAATTTGTTCGCCATGGCCTGGCAGAATCGCAGCTGGGTGGAGCAGCGTGCCGGCCGCA